>JALXES010000030.1 GCA_027069365.1 Candidatus Moraniibacteriota bacterium
GTCTTGATGATGTACTGCGTCATTATCTAAGAACGTTTGTAGCGATTGTCCTGCGCCAAGCATGTTGTGATAAACGCCATCGCTTCCTCTGCATCGGCCACCACGTGAAAGAGGTCCAGGTCTTCTTCACTGATGGCACGCCCTTTTTCATACATCGTGTATCGGATAAACTCTGTCAGTGGCGTCCAGAAGTCCTTGCCGACCAGGATGATCGGCACCGGGGATATCTTTCCGGTTTGCACCAGCGTTAACATCTCAAACAACTCATCCATCGTGCCAAAGCCGCCGGGAAAGAAAATGTAGAACTGCGATGCAAACGAGAGAATGACCTTGCGTGAGAAGAAAAAGTCAAAGCTCTCCGCCTCGTCAATGTAGGGATTGCGCCGTTCGGTCATATGTCCCTTCTGCTCCGGCAGGTTGATGTTAATACCCACCGACGTTCCGCCGGCCTCTTGCGCACCTTTGTTTGCTGCCTCCATGATGCCCGGACCGCCACCGGTAAAGACGGTAAATCCCATCTTTGCCAGAAATCCCGCCAGCTGCTCCGCCTCCCGGTAGACCGCATCATCAAAACCGTTGCGTGCACTCCCAAAAAACGTCACACTCTTGTCAAACTTCTGCAGGAAGTCATATCCTTTGACAAACTCTGCCGTAATCTTTTGCACGTGCCAGGATGCCTCACCATGCGAGCGCGCATTCAATAGCAACTCTCGTTGCCGTTCAATCGGTATCGCCACTCTGCGATTATTAAACGTGACCCCGATGTCCTTGGAATTTCTATATTGTGCCATTTATCTTTTACATTATCACGTATTACTTATCTTTCAGTATACCACTTCTCGTACTGTGTGCACAATTGCTGCAGCGTCAATCTCTTCGTACGCGAGCAACTGCGCCGGCGTGCCGCTGCGCGGTGCCTTGCGCACGCACAAGTGTGTGCGCTTCGTTGCCATGCCACTGAGCGCCGCACACACCGCCGCACCCAAGCCACCACCGGCATGGTGATCCTCCACCACAATCACATGCGCTGTTTCTCGCGCCGCAGCACGCACGGTTGCACCATCCAGCGGGCGCACACTGTAGCAGTCAATCACGCGCACATTGATGCCTTCGTGCGCAAGAGTGTCTGCCGCCTCCAGGGCCTCATGGACGGTGATGCCCGCCGCGATGATACTTGCGACATCATGCGCCGACGTGCGCAGCGTATGACTGCCGCCCACCTCAAACACAGCGTCCGCACCGTAGAGCACCGGGAGCGCGGCACGCGTCGTGCGCACATAGGAAATACCCGGCGCACGGTACGCAAGCATTGTGAGGTGTGCTGTGCTTGTCGCATCGGCCGGGTAGAGGATGATGCTCTCGCGCAGAGCCCCAAACAGCGCCATATCCTCCAGTCCCATTTGACTTGCTCCATCCGCACCGATGGAAACACCGGCGTGTGAGCCAACAAACGTTATCGGGACGTCGGCGTACTGCGCCATGCGGATTTGATCTGCCGCACGCGTCAAGAACGCCGCAAATGTGGACACAAACGGTCGCAATCCGCGCCGCGCCATCCCTACCGCTACACTTGCCATATTTTGCTCGGCGATGAACATTTCATAAAACTGTGCCGGCGTATACTCCTTGACTGCCGCCGCCTTGGTGGAATTGCTCGTCTCCGCATCCAGTGCCACCACACGTTCATCCGCGCGCGCAAGCGCCGCAAGTGTCTCTCCGTACGCCACGCGCGGTGCAACTTCTTGCCCTACTGTATATGTGGGTAGTGCAATACCTTCTGACGCCAGTCTATCAACGTCATTGCGAGAAGGTGCTACGCACGGCGCAGCACCGACGACGCAATCTTGTGCTTCGTTGGCTAAGATTGCTTCGTCACAGCAGTGCTTGCGCACCGCTGCTCCTCGCAATGACGATGTATCATCGCCACTCTCACCCGCTTCCGGCACTGCCAGCGTCCCGCGCGCCGCACGGTCCACTACACCAATCTCCGCACGCGCACGCACCAATTCCTCCGGTGTCAACGCTCTGCCGTGCCACCCCTGCGCATCTTCCAAAAATGACACGCCATGCCCTTTAATCGTCCGAGCGATAATCACAACCGGCTGCTCATCACTGGCAAGCGCGCGCATATACGCCGCGGCCAGGGCATCACTGTCGTGGCCATCCACCACTTCCGCGCGCCAGCCAAACGCTTCCGCGCGACGACGGTAGGTTTCCGTATCATGCCCCAGCATCGTTGCGCCACGCTGCCCCAGCCGATTGACATCCACAATCGCCACCAGGTGATTGAGGTGATTGTGCGCCGCAAGCGCCATCGCCTCCCAGACTTGTCCTTCCGCCATCTCACTGTCCCCCAAGAGCACAAATACACGCGCGTCGGAACCTTGCGCACGCAGTGAAAGTGCTTCGCCCACGCCGACGGAGAGTCCCTGCCCCAGCGAGCCGGTTGGTACTTCCGTCAGCGCGAACCGCCGCGTCGGGTGTCCCTCCAGAGGGCTGTCAAAACGCCGCAGCGTCATCAGTTCGTGTTCCTCCAGCACACCGGCTGCCGCCCACAGCGCGTAGTACAGCGGCGCCGCGTGCCCCTTGGAAAAAATCAGCCGGTCATTTGCCGGATTGTCCGGTTGCGCCGGGTCAAAGTGGAAGAATGCTTTGTTCTGCTCCCACCGACCAAACAGCAGCACGCTCATCGCCTCCACTGCCGAGAGTGACGACGTCGGGTGTCCGCTCCCGGCCGCCGTCGTCATTTCCACAATCCACGTGCGTAGGAGCCTCTGAATGTCTGCAAGATTGTGTGTCATGTTTGTGTGTTAGTTTTGTGTGTCACTTCCATCATACCACGAAATCCATCACGTGGCTCAAACAAAAACAGCCCCAAACAGTCTGTTGGGGATGCTTTTACCATCAAGTCTATCTGGGCGCAACGCTTACTCTTCTGATACTTTGGAACGACCATGCTCGCGCATGACGGCGTCCACGGCACTCAGCAAATCTTCCAGCGTGCCGTCGTTGTGGATGGTGACATCCGCGCGCGCGCCGATGGCCGGCACGTGGCGCTCCGTTTCGGTCGTTTCCTCAAAGTGCTTAAACGCCTCAAGCGTCTGATTGTCATCGGACTTCTCGTACCGCGCCGTTGTGCGCTCCCAGCGCAGTTTCTGGTCAGCAGTGACATAGATGATGATGCTGCCGGGAATGTTGTGCACAAATGTTTCATCCACCGGCATGCGCAAACCATTCACAACAATTAGGTCGCTCGTGGACTGCGCAATGTGCCGCGCAAGCGCTTTGTGCAGCACGTCCTCACCAAAGCGCTCCTTGAACGCCAGGTAGAGCCACGCTTGGTCCGCCTTGGACGGGTTGTCAAAAAACAGCCGCAGCGACTTCTTGATGGGGTCACTGAAGCGCGTGAGCTCCGCGCCGTAAGTGTCGCGCAGGTACGCCGCAACAGTATCCTTGCCACTCCCGGTCTCCCCCACAAGCCCGATAACGAATGTGTTGTTTTTCATAAGTTCTGTGTTCCCCACACAAAAAGCGTGATGACCACGCTCCTTGGTGCAGCAACATCACGTGTTACTTTTTGAACGTCGTTACAGCGGGCCCCATTGTAGAGCACACGGCAATCGCTTTGACCAGCGCGCCCTTAAACCCTGCCGGACGTGCCGCCTCAATCGCCGCAAGCAGTGCCTCATAGTTTTCCACAAGCTGTTCTGTGTCAAACGACACCTTGCCGATTGCTTGATGAACAACGCCTGTCTTGTCGTTGCGGAAATCCACTTTTCCCTTCTTGAGTCCTTCCACGACTGACGCCACATTTGTTGTCACTGTCTCCGCCTTTGGATTTGGCATCATACCGCGCGGCCCGAGGATGCGCGCAACTTGCGCCAGTTTTGGCATCATCTCCGGCGTTGCCACAATGACATCCACATCGCCAATAACTTTCCCTTCCTTGATTTGCGCAATCAGCTCTTCCCCGCCAACAATCTCCGCACCGGCGTCGTTTGCCTCTTGCTGCTTTGTGTCAGTGATTACTGCCACGCGCACACTCTTGCCGGTGCCATGTGGCAGCGCCACCGTCGCACGCACCTGCTGGTCGCCCTTGCGCGCGTCAATCGCCAAGTCAATGTGCACTTCCACCGACTCGTCAAACTTTGCTGTCGCCAGCTCCTTGATGAGCGCCATCGCCTCTGCCGGCGTGTAGACCTTTGTCTTGTCCACCTGTGCAACTGCTGCACGAAATCGCTTTGATGTCTTTGCCATAGTATTGTGTGTGGTTCAACCGCACAGCCACTGTCTGCGGCACGTGCTCCCACAAATTATCTTAATTATTCTTCTACTGTGATGCCCATGGACCGTGCCGTTCCCTTCACAATCTCCATTGCACCTTCCACTGTCATTGCGTTGAGGTCCTCCATCTTTGTCTCAGCAATCTCCTTGACCTGGTCCAGCGTTACCGTACCCACCTTATCCTTCAGTGGGTTGCCGGCGCCTTTCTTTGTGCCCGCTGCTTTCTTGAGCAGTTCTGCTGCCGGCGGCGTCTTCATGACGAAGTCAAACGAGTGGTCCTCATAGACCGTAATCTCTACAGGGATGACATCGCCCATCTTGTCCTTGGTCTTGTCATTGAACTGTGTGCAGAAGTCTTGGATATTCAATCCGTGCTGCCCCAGTGCCGGGCCAACCGGCGGTGCAGGGTTTGCTTGCCCCGCTTTGATTTGCAACTTGATGAGTGCCTTTACTTTCTTTGCCATAGTGTTGTGTGTGGTACATACGCATCGCTGCTGCACAGCGTCTGCTCCCACAGATTAATATTAATACCTCATAACTATACCTGAGTACCTAGAGTTTTGCAACTTGCAAGAAGTCCACTTCCACCGGTGTCTCACGCCCAAACATGGAAACCATCACCTTAATCTTGCCGCGCTCCTTGTCAATTCCCTTCACCTTGCCATCAAAATCCTTGAACGGCCCGTCAATGATTTTGACAACTTCACCCTTTGTGAAGTCTGCGGTATGCTTTGGTGCATCCACGCCCATGCGCTTCTTGATGTCCGCGATTTCTGCCGGATCCACCGGTGTTGGCGTCGTCCCCAGTCCGATAAAGCCCGTGACATTCGGCGTGTTGCGCACGACATACCACGACGCATCCGTCACAATCATGTTGACCAGTACATAGCCCGGATAGATGCGCTCCTCTACCGTCACGCGCTTGCCGCCCTTAATCTTGACCTTCTTCTCGGTTGGCACGATGACATCAAAGATATAATCCTGCATATCCATGGACTCAATACGCTGCAACAGATTGCGCTTGACGTTGTCTTCGTATCCGGAGTACGTATGGATGACATACCATGCGCGCCCGTGGTGTTGTGATTGTTTTGCCATGACTCTCAAAAATTAATGCTAACCCTACACGAATTGCTTCAGCAGCATGCCAAAGAACGCATCCAGCGCGCCAAGGTAGATTGCCACCACAATACTAATCGCCACCACCAGGAGCGAGTAGCGCATGGTCTGCGCCTTGGTCGGCCATTGCACCTTGTGCAATTCCTGCTTTACCTCAAATAAAAACTGGAGTGGATTTTTCATGTGTGCATGGTTGTAAGAATAACGGTGGGGACACTGACGCTTCCCCTCTTTAAAAAAGCCCCCGCGGGCTTTTCATCTACCTCCACACTACCCCCAAAGACGTTTCCTGTCAAGGCGCGGCCCGTGTGCATCATCAGATTTGCGCTCACTTCTTTTGTTAATTTTGCGTTAACGTTTGGTTATCTGAAACCCCAGTCTAGGCATGAAACACAAAAAAGTCCCGTGTGCAATGCACACGGGCAATAATAAAAACATCTCCAATTTGACTCTACTTCACGCCAACTGCCACAGGTGACGTGGCAGGAAGCAGAATCGTCTGCACACCCTCACGTTCTGTTGCCTGTTGCACCGACTGCGCATTTTGTTTTGCAGCAAGTGCTTGCATTAGCGTGGCAACATCAGCAGGCGTGAGTTCCTCCGGCAACTTTGCGTCATCCGGAAGAATGCCGTTTTCTGTGTTGTTAAAGAGTGCCAGGAGGATGTATCTCATTCTTTGTCCCTCTGATACACCCTTCTGCGCCTTCGCCGCAGCAATCTTGACCTCCGTTTCCTGCCGCTCAAGCTGCTGTTGCGCAGCTTTTTTTGCCGCAACAGCCTGTTGAATTCCCTTCGGTGGCGTTGCGCGACGGATGTCTACCTTCGGGAACACAAAGGCAATCTCCGTAATTTCACCCGGGATACCGGATACCTTGAGTTTGCCTTTAACAACTTCCGCAAAGCGTTCCGTCACAGCTTGCTCCACTTGGCTCTTATTGTCAATGACATCAAGCCACTCATCCATGGAGCCGATAACATCTCTGATGGCGCTGGCTGCAGAAGGAATCTGCAAGCGCTCGAAGTACCTGTCACCAAACTTCTGGTAGACCAGTGCTGCTGCAGATGGATTAAGAATCCAGTGAAAAGATACATCCATCGTCAATGTCACGCCATCACCAACAATCACCTCCATTTGATTGTTATTTGTAGCATTTCTGTCAAATGTCTGCTGGCGCACAGACATTTGATGTGCCGACTGCCACGGGAACTTTAGATGTGCGCCCTCCGGCAAAGGTGCATCCTGCACGTCCACACGCCCAAAAGTGGTGAGCACTTCTACAGCGCCAGATGGCACAATTGTCACCGACAATGTTATGGCAATGAGCGCAAACACTATTATGGACACCCATTTGCCAACGGTAGCAAAGAAATGATCTCTCAGGAGCCAATCAGGGACACGCTCCTCAAAAGATTCCATATCTTTCTTACTTCCTCTCGCAGAAATCGAGAAGTGAATAGAAAGAACGAGAGAGACCACAAGAATGCAGAACAAGATAAAAAAACCCATTTTTTAATCCTCCAACTTTGCGCAATATTACGCACCCACACAGTACACCAACACGATAACCTTGTCAAATTTTGTACCATCACACGCACGCGCTTGGCAATCTGCGTCAATCGCCGCTGATAGGTAGAGATAAACACGGTGAAGAACTGGATAAACAACCGCACTTTTTGCGTGGTGTAAAATTCTATCGCCGCGCTTGTGAAGCGGTCCAAACTGGCAATATGCTGTGAGACCACCGTCAGCACGAACGTTTCCCCAATCGCGATGAGAATTGGCACTGTACTCATGTCTGTGTCATCGTGTACTTGCGGCACGCGCGTAAAGACATACGTCACGTTCCCCTCCACTTCCACGCGTGGCACCTCGTGCGGGTCCAACGCGTCGCGCACAATCGCTTCATCCACCTGCAAAACATCGCAGACTTCTGCGATGTCGTTGCCGGTCGGATCTTCTACGTGCACCCAC
>JALXES010000031.1 GCA_027069365.1 Candidatus Moraniibacteriota bacterium
CGGTCGGCATTTCCTACACAGACTTTGTCACACACCTCATCACACGCACGCTCTCACGCGGCGCAACACGCTAGAGAGTATAACTACGACTTGCACAAAGAGCGAAAAAGGTGTTTGATAAAAGTGTATTCACACGAAAGAGAATAGGAGGTGAGTTGTGAAAACGTTTAGCTCTTTTCTAATCGGTGTAGTTTTTTTCTTTTTCGCACCCCATTTTTTATGGGCTGATGGTTCTGCCGATATCTCTAGTGACTCAGTGGAGATTGCCAGAATAGTTCAGCAGGATAAGTCTATTGTTCACATAGCAGCATCGCTTGGTGATGGCTATGCGCACATTGGCTCGGGCGTTGTCGTTGATGATGAGTACGTCATCACGGCACGACACGTCATAGATGGCGCCGGTACGATACTTGTCAATGGCGTGCATCAAGCATCTGTTGTTGTTCGCGCACAGGATGATGACCTGGCATTGCTGCATGTGCCGGACTTGGAAGCGCGACCTCTGCCCTTGTTGCAGAGCCCCCTCTTTGATAATGAGGTTGTAGTGGCGATTGGCTACCCTGAGAGAGATGTCTGCAAGGCATTTCCTGGTGGTGTCATAGAAACAGACAACCGTCTTGTCGTCACATCAGCATCTGTTTATGAAGGGCAGTCCGGCGGTGCGTTGTTGGCATTGCGCACGGAAGCAGGTCATAGCACATGGTATGTTGCCGGCGTTATTGTGGCATACTTTGTGGAGAAGCGTGATGGTATTATCATCAAAGCGCATCATGACCGGTCGGTTTCTGTGGCGACGCCGGTTGTAGCCAGCTTCATCCAACAGAAAATTGCGAAAAAGTAGGGAGGCAATGGAAGTGAACATTTTTTGATTACCTCATGGCACGCAAAGCGCTGTGGGGTTTTTGTTCTGTTGCGTGCTTGTGCCTTCATGCGCTAGTATGGAAGTATGAACAATGATGTAGAAGAAGTAAAGTCGCGGCTCAATCTTGTGGATGTGGTGGGGGACTACGTCCGGCTTGAGCGTGCCGGCGCGGGGCAGTGGAAGGGGCTGTGCCCGTTTCACAAGGAGCGCACGCCGTCGTTTACGGTGTCCGAGGAGCGGCAGTTGTGGCATTGTTTTGGCTGTGGCAAAGGTGGTGACGTGTTTAGTTTTGTCATGGAGCAAGAAGGTGTGGACTTTCGTGAAGCGCTGACGCTATTGGCACAGCGCGCCGGTGTGACGCTCTCGCGACAACACGGCGGTGATAGTGACACTGCGCCGGCAGACAAGAAGAAGACATATTTTGACATTCTTGAACTGGCAACGAAGTTTTATCAAAAGCAGTTGACCGATGGCATCGGCGCGCGGCAGGCGCGTCCCTATGTGGTGGAGCGTGGTATCAATGAGATGTCCATGGCGCATTTTCGGTTGGGATTTGCGCCGGAGGGGTGGCGGCATATCACGGAGTTTCTCACCTCGCGCGGATATGCGTTGGCAGACATCGCGGCAACGGGGTTGATTGTCCGCAAGGATGGCACGCAGGGGACGCGGCACAGCGACTACTACGACCGCTTCCGCAACCGCATCATGTTTCCGATTACCGACCCGATGGGACACGTGATTGGGTTTTCTGCGCGGATTGTGCCAAGCGCGGCAGATGCGCAGGGAGAGCGTGCAGTGGCGAAGTATATTAACACATCTGAGTCACCGGTGTACCACAAGAGTAGCGTGCTGTATGGTATTGCACAGGCCAAGCAGGCAATGAAAGATACTAAACGCGCTGTGGTGGTAGAGGGCAACATGGACGTTATCGCAGCACATCAGGCCGGCATTGCCGAAACAGTGGCAGTGTCCGGGACGGCACTGACCGAGCAGCATGCGCGTATCATTCGGCGGTATGCGCCGGAAGTTGTGGTGTTTTTTGATAACGATACAGCGGGGCGCGCAGCAGCGGTCAAGAGTACGATGACGTGTGTGGCGGTGGGTCTTGCCGTCAAGATGGTTACTGTTGAAGGAGATGCGAAGGACGCGGCTGATATCGCGCGCGATGACCCGGATGCGCTGGTACGCCTGGTGCAGAGCGCGCGCAATGCACTAGAGGTGTTGTTTGCACAGGCGCGTGCAACACATGACGTTACCGA
>JALXES010000032.1 GCA_027069365.1 Candidatus Moraniibacteriota bacterium
TCATTTGTAACACCGTCTTCACTTGATTGTATAAATGCATATTTCGTTGTTGCTCCAGATGTCGTATTTGCGTATGCTCCAGCAAGCAGCTTCATTGAATTTGCGCCGTACAGTATAAGCTGCGGGTCATTAATTGATGTAGTGTTATTCACAAAGAGGCCATTCCCTTCAACTTGGAGTTTTTGGGAGGGAGCGGTGGTGCCGATGCCGACGTTGCCGGAGTTCTGAATTGTAACTGCCTGATTTGTATTATAAGTACCCAAGTGTAAATCAGACGCTTTACCTGCAGTTCTAATAAAGGCAGATGTATCTGTAGTGCCATTTGCACGATATCCTGTTAAGAGCGTCACGGATGGACCACGAAATCCTGAATACTTATGCTCTCCTGAAGCAACACCATCACTATGATATATTGTGAACTTATACCACGGACTCGTCGTGCCGATGCCGACGTTGCCATCGGAAGTAATGCGCATGCGTTCGGTGTTGGCTGTGTTAAAGATGAGGTTGCCGGTGCCACGCGCAAGGATGTTGAGGCTGACATCTTGTGCGCCTTGAATTTGGTTCCATGTGCCACTGAACTGGAGTTGGTTTGTGAGTTGGATATTGCCGGCAACTTCCAACTCGGCACCTGGCCATGCTGTGCCGATGCCGACATCACCTTTGAGGACGGTCTTGGTGATGTTGTCGTTGCCGAGGGTAACGGTGTTGGATCCATAGCCGGTGGTGTTGTAGCCGATGACGATTTCGTTGCTGTCACCATCGGCGAGGGCTTTGGTGCTGGTGCCGAGGAAGAGGTTGTACGCGCCAGTAGCGTTGGCAGCAGAACCGTCTGCGATGTAGCGGCCGGCGTTGTAGCCATAGCCGATATTGTAACTGCCGGTAGTATTGGAGCGGAGAGCATTTAACCCCTGGGCAGAGTTATAGTTTCCTGTAGTGTTGGAGCGGAGAGTATTAACACCCTGAGCGGTGTTATAGGAGCCTGTGGTGTTGGAATAGAGCGCGTCTCGACCCTGGGCAGTGTTGTTTGAGCCAGTGGTATTAGAACGCAAGGCAGCATAACCTTGGGCAGAATTACTGCTGCCTGTGGTGTTGGAGTAGAGAGTAGTTACACCTTGAGCAGAATTGTATGAGCCAGTGGTGTTGGAGTAGAGAGCATTGACACCTTGAGCGGAGTTATATTTTCCGGAAGTATTAGCGCTAAGAGCATTTACTCCCAGTGCAGAGTTGTAGTACCCGGTCGTGTTGCTTGTTAGAGTATTGTAACCAACAGCAGTATTGGAGTCACCATAGTACGACTGCGTGTTGTCTGTGTTTGGATTGTCAAGAGCCCCAATGCCGACGGCGGTATTGTTATTGTTATAGAATGTACCGGTAAAACCTGCGTGACCTAGGAGTAGGTTTCTGTTGGTGGTATCCTTTTGGGCGTCGGTGAGGTCATCCAGGGCGAGGATTTCATCCAGGGCTGTGCCGGGAGCAGCCCAGGCGGTGCTGGAGCCGGTGGATGTCAGGAGGTAGCCGCTTGTGCCGGCGCTGTTGGAGGAGTCGTAGAGGGCGCCCGCTAGGCGCAAGTCCCCCGTCAAGCGTGCTGTACCACTGACATCCAGGAGGTATGACGGATTGGTTGTACCAATGCCGAGGCGTCCGGACGTCGTGAGCGTTGCTTTGCTTGCACCATTGGTCATCAGACGCAGGTCGTGGTTGGACGCTGTGCCGATAAACGCCTGCTGGTCATCGGTGCGCACATCCATCGTGACGTTGTTGGTCGTGTCGGTGATGCGCATAGACGGCGTATTGGGACCGGAGAGATGGATCGGCTTACTCGGTGCAGTTGTACCAAAGCCCACATAGCCATTTGTATTGTCTATATAGAGTGCCTGGGTATAGTCGCGTGTACCAAGCGCCAAATCCGACGCTGTACCGGTGATGCCAATGCGTGCTACCAGGTCACTTGCGCGTGGTGATGTGAGCGTAAGCGCGCGGCTGTTTGCGTCTGAAAGGATGAGTTTTGCTGCTGTGTCAGTGCTAGACTCGTGCACATCCACCTTTGCCCCCGGACTCGTGGTACCGATGCCGACGTTACCACTGGCCGTGTAGACAATGTCACCACCATCCGTTGTGTACCAGCGTGATGTGTCATCATAGAGACGTGCAACTTCTGTGGCGTCATAGCCGGTCTTGAGCAAGGCATCTTCCTTGACAATGAGGTGGTCATTGTTGCCGTTATCCACAAGGGCATCGTTCTTGCCCCAGAGCATGCCGTCAATGGACACATACTCACTGTACTCTACACGCACGCCGGCAGACGGCGCAATCTCCCCACCGCCGCCATCATTGACGCCGGGAATTTGCACGAGATCTGAGATAATAACCGGCGCCACCTTGTGTCCCGCCGAGCCGATAATTGCCACGCCGGCGTATGGCGCGTCTGTCCCGCCCCAGTCGTTTTTGCCATCGCGTCGTGTCAGCAGCCCATTGAACGTGATGCCGGTGCGCCCGGTCGCGAGGATGAGCACACCGTGCCGATCATTGCGGTCAGTGGAAAAATTGGCAAACTGCAAGCCGCCGTTGTTTGTGGAACCGTCTATGTAAAGTCCTTCCAACGCGTTGAACACCGCGCGTGAGCCGACAATCTTGGTCTCACCGAGTGATGTCAGATAGAACCCACGCTGCGCACCACCGACCACAAGCACATCATTGATGTAAGAGTCATTCAATGCTGTGGCGCGAAAGCCGTGTCCATCCGGGCTGTAGATAGCGAGGTGCTCAACTGTAAATCCGCGCGGGTAGCCACTACCACTGCCTTGGTCCGTGTGAAAACCGTCACCCGTTGTCTGGCGAATATCCACATAACTTAATCGCCAGTCACGCACCAGTCCCTCAACATAGATACCATCAATATCTGTCCCATAGGAGTTGCCATCAATCGTCAGGTTCTCAATGCGCCCGCCGTTGTTGTCTGTCGCCTGACCGGAAATCGCCTTGTCCCGCACGTGCACGATAGCGCTGCCACTGAATGATGGCGTCGGCTTGAGAGATGCACGCGGTGTGGACATATAGCTCCAGAGGCGCGCGTAGGCACCGCGCAGTGTCACCGGCCGGTCTAGTGTAATCGGCTGACTGATGCGATATTCGCCTGCCGGGAAGTAGACGATCCCCGCACCATCGCATGCCGCCACGGCCGCCATAATCGCCGCGTAGTCATCGGTGCTGTCGTCACCCTTGGCACCGTACGCCTTGACGTTGCAGACCTGCCCGCCCTTATCCGTCAGTGCGCCGGTGAGTGTCGCCGCCGTCAACGCGCCGCTGAACGTGTAGTCTCCCGTTGCCGTATCACCGGTATTGCGCAGATACTCATCGGCGATGTTGGCACTCGTGATAGTGTCATTGTTTGTAAAAACATTACTCACACCAGAGAGTGAGCTCTCCAGATTAGCTTCAGTGAGCGTGCTGACAAGATTGCTGTTGGCATCCGTTGCCACGAGACGGTTCGCAGTGAGGTGTGAGAGTGTCACAGCCCCGCCAATGGTTGTGGCATCTGATACTGTTAGTGTCGTAGCGGTCACGGAGCTCCCGGTGATGTTCTGCGCCACAACACGCGCCAGTGACACACTGTCTGTGGTCTGCCACTGTGTGCCGCTGTACGTAAGCATGTCATTGACTGCCGGTCTGAGCTGCGCAACATCATCCAAGTCAGAGAGTGTGACGTGGATCCCATTGCCCACGCTGCCGCAGTGCCACTTGTCGTTGTGGGTGTTGTAGTAGAGCTGCTGATTGTCATCGCGGCACGCAATTGCCCCGTCGGCCATGACACGCACGGTCTTGTCCAGAATGCCAAACACAGCGTCCGCCGTGTCCACGCACTGCCACTGTCTCTTGCCACGGTTGTACTGCAATATTTTATCATCGTGGCGGCAGCGCAACTCATTGTCTTTGGTCGTGACAACAGAGCGATCATGTGGAATGGCGAGGTGCGAGGTCACGTTAGATGAAGCAACTGCAATGTCAGCAAGTTGCGTGAAGGGGTTACGCTGCGAAACCGCCTGTGCTGTGCGGTGCGGTACGACTGGCGCCGATTGTTGCGCGGGAAGTGCGCGAGCGGTTTCTTCACCGGCAACCACAGGCGCTCGCACAACAGCTGACTGTGACACACCAAAATTCCATCCCCACACTGCTGCTGCCGCGAGGACCGCCACACTCAAAATTGAGAAAATCACCCGACGCATTCCCTTTGTGTATCTGTGTTTAGTATGACTCCATTGTACCATAAAAAGAGAAAAAGTAGAACGTCAGCACATAACTTTGACTGTATTCAGGATAACACCACTTCTCATCGTTTCGGAGCTTGCATATTCTAAACATAAAGAAAAGCATCTGTTGAGAGCAACAGGTGCTGAAGTGGTGCATTTGAAGGGGTAATTCAAGCGCGTCCACACTCTGAGACATTGCCATTTGTCAACGCATGACCCTGAGACCTCATGCCAGCGGAGATGGTGGCAGTGGCGCGCTTTTTTGGGAGCATCGCAGCGCTATTCATGGGAATATCCCATGCTATACTGGAAGCACACACGTAACTCATAAAAAACCTCCCCATGAATCCCTCCATATTCAAAGCGTACGATGTGCGCGGCATCTATCCGCAGGACATTGACGAGGCTGCCGCCTATGCCATCGGTCGAGCTGCCGTCGCCGAGCTTGGCGCGCAGAAACTTGCCGTCGGGCGTGACGCACGTGACAGTGGCCCGGCACTGCACGCCGCCCTTATCCATGGCATCCTGGACGCCGGATGCGCCGTTGTGGATCTCGGCATGATCACCACACCGATGCTCTACTTCGCCTCATGGCACCTGGAGGACGTGGACGGTGCTATTGCCGTGACCGCCAGCCACAACCCCCCGGAGTACAACGGTATTAAGATTTGTCGCAAAAATGTCGTGCAAGTTGGCGGTGACAGTGGCCTTACCGCTATTCGTGATCGTGCAATTGCCCTGCTGGATGACCCAGTATTTGCCGTACCGGACAACGTTACCACACTCCCTAATCACGCACAACTTGCTACAGCTGATATCAACACCCCCTATCAAGACTACGTTGCGTCCTTCGCGCACTTTGGCACCAAGAAGTTCCACGTGGTGATTGACGCCGCCAACACCATGGGCGTGCTGGATGTGCCAATTTACGAAAAATTTGCCGACAACATCAAAATCACCACACTCTACTGCGACCTGGACCACGCGTACGAGGCACACGAAGCCAACCCACTCAAAGCAGAGACACTGGACGAACTGCGCGAAAAAGTCGTGGAAGTTGGTGCCTCACTCGGCGTCGCTTACGACGGCGACGCGGACCGCATCGGCTTTGTGGACGAGCGCGGTGACATTATCCCCATGGACCTCATTACTGGCCTCCTGGCACGCATCATTCTCGCAGACCATCCCGGCGCCACAATACTCTACGACCTACGCTCCTCGCAAGCGGTCAAAGAAGTCATTGAAGAAGCCGGGGGCGTTGCCGAAGAGTGTCGTGTTGGTGGTCCCTTTATCCGCGACCACATGCGCCGCACCGGCGCGCTTCTGGCCGGTGAAATCAGTGGTCACTACTACTTCCACACCAACCGCACCGGTGAGCTTCCAACATACGCGGCATTTCTCCTGCTCAACCTCATGGCGACAACCGGCACAAATATCTCCGCACTCGTCGCCGACCTCAGACGCTACCACAAAATCCCTGAAACAAATTCCACCGTTGACAACCCGGATGCTGTTATCGCACACCTCAAAGAGCACTACAGCGATGGCGCCCTGGATGAGCGCGACGGTATCAAAATCAGCTACTGGGATGCGCCGGCGGGCCAACGCTGGTGGTTCAGTGTACGCACATCCAACACCGAGCCCGTCATGCGCCTCAACCTGGAAGCCGACACGGAGGAACTAATGCGCGCAAAGCGCGATGAAGTGTTGAGTATCATTCGCAACTAAAAACCAAAACACGCCCGTAGGCGTGTTT
The DNA here is from genome assembly GCA_027069365.1 of Candidatus Moraniibacteriota bacterium. Classification (GTDB taxonomy): domain Bacteria; phylum Patescibacteriota; class Minisyncoccia; order Moranbacterales; genus JALVQA01. The sequence goes on from JALXES010000032.1 coordinate 6,007, forward strand.
TTTGGCACACACTAGCGCTGTTCTCAATCATCCTCCGGCACAAGGCGCACAAGCGTATCGTGCTCAGCAAGTGCGCGCGTTGTAATGTCAACAATTTTTTGAGAAACATTTTCTCCGTAGAGTTGTGGGAAAGCAAAGAGATCAAGGTGTGCCAGTGCGCCCAAGCAGATATCTGCAGCGATGCGCCCACTAATCGGTGGACACACAACATTTGATTGCGCAAAGAATGTCTCCGGGCGATCAGAGCCATAGCGCAGCGTAGCTGTTGGAATGTTGAGCAAATTCATTTCCTCCTGCATTGAACCGGAGTCTGTTGCACACAGCGTGCAGCGCTTCATGGCCGCGATGACATCCGAGTACTTTGGCCACACATCAGAGATGACAACGTTCTTGTGTGCCTTGAGTTTCTCAAGACGCGCCGTGAGACTGTGCCGCTCAATCGCAGCTTTTGTGCCCGGCAGCAAAATCCACAGCACCGGCTTTGGCGACTCCTCTGCAAGAATTTCCACCAATTCAAAAAGTGCGGTAAAACGCTCTTGCGATTCTGTGTTCTCACGACGGTGCACACACACACGCACAAACCCGTGCGCAAGCTGCGGAAAACGCTCAAAAATATCTGAGTCTATGTCCTCAGCGAAATTCGCCGCATCTACAACAGAATTGCCAACAACATGGATGCGGCTCTGTGGATACCCTTCACGTACCAGCGATGTACCAACACGCTCAACCGGTGCAAAAAAGAGTCCTGTTCCCGCGTCGGTAGCGCGCGTATTCCACTGCTCCGGGTAGGGCTCATGTGAGCCATACGTGTAGTTTTCTGCATCCGAAGATAGTGCAAACCATGCCGGGAAATCACGTGCAATATCCGTTGTCGCCAATTTGTCCGCGAGAGATTTCGTGAGCATCATCGTGCGAATGCCTGCCTCAACATGTGCCACAGCGATACCATGCGCAAATGCCGCTGTTGTTACGGCAAAACACGTCGTGGTATCTCCGTGTGTGTAGGGCAAAATTTTGAGTGTTGGCGCCGCTGCGCGCAACGCTGCAAAGAGCTCACCGGCGCGCGCAACAACGCGCGCAATGTTGTCACTCAGCGTACCACCCGAAACACCGAGATTAACATCTACGTGCAAGCCGAACTCCTTCTCAATGCCACCAGAGAGGTTCTCGTCGTAGTGCTGGCCTGTATGCAAGAGGAAGGCTTTCTCACCACGAGCAAGCAGCTCGCGCAAAATGGGCGCCTGCTTGATAAGATCCGGCTTTGTCCCAACGACCACAATGTGCGCCGGACGTGCATCCGCCGTCACACGCGCA
>JALXES010000033.1:0-5365 GCA_027069365.1 Candidatus Moraniibacteriota bacterium
TTGCCGCGCTGCATCGCACAGTGTGCCATGCGCGAATAGAACGACACGTAGATTGTGCGCAAAATCCAGTACACATCAAATGCAATAATGAACACCGCCACCCAAATCGGCACCACAAACGACAGCACCACCATGCCCACGATTGTCACCCACGTCAGCGTGCCGGGAATGATTTCCAACAGTCGTTGCACGCGATGAGCACGCTGATCTGTCGTGCGCGGATCAGGAAAGTGAAACGCGCACGCTGTCTGAGAATTTGTCTGCCTTGTCATAGAGTTCCATACTAGCGCACTACAGTATCATTATACACCACACCCACTCCCATCCCACAAAAAAATCCCCCTCACACTCGTCCCTGAATGTGAGGGGATGCGCACATACCTTTTAGTGCGCTACAGCCTTTTTTGGCGTCATGACAACCTTTGTCACGGCACCGGTGTCATCATTTCCGGCAATCACCACAATGGCAATGCCAGCGGCGACACTTCTCCTGATGGCGTAGTGGCGTAGTGGCGCCACAGCCCCATCGTTTTTTGTGACGCCTACGTCTAAACGCAGACGCCACTGTTCCGGCCATGGTGTATGCAACACCATGGCCGTTACCTCACCCTCATACCACGGGGTAAGGCCTTTGGTAAAGGGGCTGCATAGTTCCCCCTTACCATTTTTTTTGAGGGCGAACATTCTGCCATTGTTTCCCGACAGAATGACTTCCTCTTGACCTGCTCCTTCCACGCAGAACCTGGCAACTTTTATGCCGGGCTCCGGTGGAGACGTAATAACACGCCACCCGCCGACCAACAGGCCGATGGCAGCGGCAACAAAAACAAAAAATGTTTTGTTTCTCATCTCTTTCTCCGGTTGTTAAAGAACACCTTTAGAATATAATATTTTTTGAAATATGTCAATACCTGTAACACCGCACTGCCAAGCTGTTAACAAAGCTTGTCGCATCACACTCGCACTACCGATTGACGATGACAACGGCGATGGCGTCAATGAGGAGTGAAAGTTGTGTCAAGAATGCACCGAGGAGAAAGATGTAACTTGCAATGCGTTCACGACCGCGATAGGACCAAAACGCAAGAAGTCCGTTCACACAAAGCACACCCGCCCCAAATATGACAATGCGATAGGCGTGCCACCATGGAGCGAACATGTCACTACTGACACCAAAGAACGCGTTGTAGTGCAGAATGATGTCATACTGTGTCGGACGGATAAACCAGCCCAGAAGACCTGCCGCGCACAGCAGCACGACACCATTTGCCAGCAGGAGCCACCGCACGATATTGCTGGCAAAGAAATCACGCACACGTGGTCGCTCGGCACGGTCAATCGCCGCTTTTTTGGCATAGATTTTATCCAGGAGGCGTTGCTGTGGTGGCGCCGTATGGCGCGGAACGTGTGTCGTCATAACTGTCTACTGTGATTCTGTAATGGCAGCATCGCTGTGCGAACTCTTGATGCGATCAACCTGTGTCGCGATGCGCACGAAACGCTTGTCTGCATCTTCGTACTTCTTCTGCGCATTGCCCAGGTGTTTGCCCAGCACCTCAAATTCGTCCGCAAACCGCTCGTGCTCGCGCCCCAGGCGGTCAATGGCCCCAATCATTGCGCGTGCTTGCTTCTCTATGCGTAACCCGCGCAGACCAAAGACGATTGTCATCAAATAGGCATAGAAGGAATTTGGTGAAACGGGGATAACACGGTGTTTGAAAAAATACTCCAGGAGGTCATGCCCACTCTTGTCAGAAACAATTGTCTCATAGTACACATTCTCCGCCGGGATATACATCAGCGCAAAATCCAGCGTCCCCTCTTCCGGTACGATGTACTTCTTGGCAATCGCTTGCACGTGTTTCTTGACGTCGCTGACAAATGCGCGGCGCGCCTGTTTTTGTTCGTCCGCGCTCGCGTCAGTTGCGAGCACACGCTTGAAGTTCTCCAATGGGAACTTGGAGTCCACACTGATTAGCGTATTGTCACGCAGCATAATGACCGCGTCCACAATTTCCCCGGACGCAAAGCGGTGCTGCAGCGCGTACCGCTCGTCCGGCAGCATGCTTGCCAGCAAATCCCCCAGCATCAACTCACCGAACCCGCCACGCAATTTGGGGGCCGTCAGGATGTCCTGCAAGCTGGCAACATCCTTGCTGACTTCCACCATGCGCTGGTTGGACGACTCCACTTTTGCCAACAACTCGCGCACTTGCGCAAACGACCGTGCTGTCGCATCCATACGCTCATCAATGCGCTTGGTGTTGTCGGAGAGCTGTGCGTTGATGACTTTTTGGACCTGCGCAATAGACTGCGTGGCATTGTTTAGGCGCGTGTTAAGCTGCGCCGTGTTCTCCGCCAGGCGCCGGTCAAACGTTTCTATGAGTGTCCCCAATTGTGCATTTAGCGCGCTCGTTGTATTGTGCAATGCTTGTTGGACATCCTGCTGCAAGCGCACCAGACGCTCATCGTCCGTCGCAGCATGACGCGTACGCACAGACTGTCGCCACACCAAAACTGCCAGACCCAAGAGCAGTCCGATTGCAACTCCCACACCAATCATGATGAGTGATCCTTCCATACATCCCCCTTAGTTAAGACAATTATTCCTACGCACGCCGCCGCCGCAAGCCACTGACAGAACGCTTGAACTGCGGAATCTTGTTGACAACTTCATCATACGGACCCTGCAAGAAGTCCTGCAAAAAACGGTCTGTCATATTGAGGCGGTACTTGTACTCCTCCATCGTCAGAAGCACGTAACTCACTTCACGCCCTGTTTCCGCTTCCAGACTCTTAATCCACTTCGCGAGTCGCACACGGCTAACGTCATTGGCAACGATGAAAACATCTGCACGCGCCTTGGTGTAGTTCAAAAAAATCCCACTCACAAGCACAAGGTGCACATCGCCGATGTTCTCAACGCGTGCGAGACTTTGACACTCCGACGTCACTGTCGCGCGCGCAAACAGTGCAATCAAATCGTCACGCAACGGAAAGTCCTCATTGGCGCGATAGTGTTTCTTGCCCTTGACGCGCCGCACGGTAACAAACCCGATGCGCTCCAACATGCGCATCTCACGCCGCACATCCATCGATGAGACTTGTGTGCGCTCGGCAACACTTGCCGTTGTAAACTGCGTATCCGCATTCAGAAGAAAGAGGCGCAATACGCGCACCCGCGCCTTGGACCCAAACAGCGCCGTCAAAACATCCGTCATAGTAATCGTTTCACGTTAACCACTCCGCTTATCACTCCTTCCTTACTTCCAGTATACCTGGGCACACGGCGCCAGGCAAGAGTCTGACTATTCCGCACGCTGCGCGACGAATGTAAAGAAGTTTATCAGAACCTGCGTGGCGTGTGGTGACGGTGCAAACAGCGTGTCGGGATTAGCGCCTTCCGGCACATACTCCGGGTGTGCCGCAATGCGCTCTTTCATCGTTTGTACGTCCAACTCCGGATGAAACTGTGTGGAGTAGACATGCTTGCCATAGCGCAGCGCACCGAAGTTGCACTGCTCGCCCGCCGCCAACAGCGTCGCACCGTGCGGCAGCGCTGTCACACTATCCTTATGACCGTACTGCGCAGCGAATGTCTGTGGTAGCGTACCGAATATCGGATCATCGGCGCTGCACTTCTTGACAACCGTAAACGTACCGGTCTTTGCTTGCTGCGGGCACTGGCGCACCGCAACACCGGCGGCATAGGCCAGTAACTGGTGTCCGAGGCAGATGCCAAGCGTGGGAATGTCGTGCGCAAGGAGGTAGGCAATGAAGGGCTTCATTGTGCGTGCAACGTCATACATCATGTCATGCGCCGGCGTTCCGCGCTGCGCACCACCATCAAAGTGCAAATCCCCACTACCGCCAAGGATGACACCATGGTAGCCGGACAGCAACGATGCCGGCGCACTCCACTCCACATCGTCCGTCAACGCATTGACAACGACAATCTCTGCGCGCCCCTCTGCCGCACGCGCGATGTCCGCACGCTCCGCGCGTGCCGCATCCTTATTGAGACGAAACTGCACAACCAAAACTTTTTTCATAGCGATATCTCTCATTTCTCCATCGCTTCCAATTCTATGCCGCGCTCATATGCATGTCAATAAGAACGCGCTGCACTCTCGCAGCCTGTAAAATCTCCGGAAATGTAGTATAATGGTGTATATGCATGAAACGCAAGAGCAACAACAATTTACGCCGCACATTGCGACGATTACTGTGACGCGTGACCGGAGTGTTGGGCCCTACATTGATACGTTTGCGATAACGCCGCAAAACATCATTGAGCGCAACCATGGGTCACTCGTCGGTTTTTTTCGTATCTATGACACCAGCGAGGACAGCGCGTACATTGCCAACTTCCTCACATCCGTCCTCAAAAAAGAATTCTACGCTTCCACGCGCCGCGGCACGGAAACATCCCTGGAGGCGGCGCTTGCCAAAGTTAACATGGCGCTTGGCGAACTTGCCCGTCACAATTCCACGCAGTGGATCGGCAAGGTTGACGGCGCGGTCTGTGCGTTCACACCCACCTCTGTCTGCTTCAGCGCTTGTGGCCACGCTCGCGTGTTGCTCTTCCGCAATCAGACACTCTCGCAGATTAGTTTGCCCGCTGATGATGCCGCGCACGTTCTGTCCACGTTCAGCGACATTGCGTGTGGTGCGCTTCATCAGGATGATACCTTCATCATTGCGTCACGTGAACTTGCCGATGTCTTGCCACACGCAGAGTGTGAGCGCGCCTGCCGGCGCTATGCACGTGATGCGCGCGAACAACTCTTCCGCACAGCACTTGTCAACCAAACAGACGGCAGTTGCGTCCACCTCGTTGACATTGCGCCGGCACGTGCCGCCATCACGCACCGCAGTGCCGCATTTGATATGGAGGACGAAAAAGTCTCCATTCCGGAAAACGTCTTTAGCGCAACAACCTTTGCAACGACGACACCCTCCTTGGCCGATGACGCACCGCAAACGGATACAGAGGATACGCAGCCTCACTCACACACCGCCGACATCACATCCGGCCACATCTATCTCCAGGGCGATGAGGCCGATACGCAGCGCACACCATTTGGCGATATTCTCATGGAGCACACGACAGCACTGCGTCGCTCTCTGCGCCGCTCCCTACAGACAAGTCGCGAAAACATCAGCGCTCTTGCTACCCTCCTGCGCACACGTGGCGCTGCAGCGGCACGCCACACCGCACGCCGTGCACAATCCGCAGCGCGGGCAGCGGCACACAGCGCTCAACGTGTCGCACACACGACAGCAACAACAGCGCGTGCGGCAGCAGTAACTGCCTATGCCCGCATAAAAGACCGCGCACCTCGGCGCGCACCACAACCACCGG
>JALXES010000033.1:5375-7298 GCA_027069365.1 Candidatus Moraniibacteriota bacterium
CACGTGTCAAGCAATCATTTGCCGCGTCTGCATCACATGCAGCAACAAAACAGGCCGTGCCACCGGAAGCACCGCCCACACAACGCACCACACCGGAGCGCACACAGCTTGAGAACTTCCTTGCGCGTAGCACATCATCCGCCGCCGAGACGCACACCGAGTCAATCGCCGACGTTCTCGGCAAGGTAACAGAGAGCATCGGTGCGCACACTGCCTACCTTTTTTCACGTGTGCGTAGTACGATCACCAAGGCGCCACAGCTCTGCGCGCACGGTATACGTGCAGCACTGCCACACCCGCGCCGGGTTGTGACGCGTTTGCGCGCCCTCAACACGCGCGACCGCATCATTGCATTCGGTATTATCGCCGCTATTATTGTTGTGCCGCTTCTCTTTACAAAAGTGATGCAGCGCACACAGACGCAGCACATCCGCACAGCTCCCGCCACAGAACAAGCATCTCCAACAAATCCTGATGTGCCACGTGATGCAACAAGTATACCGATTACACGCACGCACACCCTCCACACTGACCGTGCGGTGCACACGCTGCTGAGCCTGCGCGGTGAACTCTATGCCATCGCACCACGGACAATCACACACATCACCAATGCAACCACAAAGAAAACCTATAACGTGCCGACGACCTATGGCACTGTGCGTGACGCCGTTGCTATGGATGATTTGAACATGCTCATCCTGCGCACCGACAAGGACACCATCATCTCCTTTACACCCCAAGGCGCCACAAAGTTTGCAAAAAACAAGATTGTCTTTCCGGCGGGACTTTCCATTGACAGTATGGCTGTTTACCGCACATACCTCTACTTCTTTGATAGCAACGGCAATGATATTTACCGCTACCCACGTGCCACAGGCGGGTTCGGTGCCGCTGTAGATTGGCTCACAGACCACTCTTCATTCACCACACCACGCAGCGTCGTCATTGACGGCACAATCTACATGGCAGATGATAGTGGTGCTATCACAGCATTTTTTAAGCACAAGAAGGCATCGTTCCCACGCGTATCACTTACACCGCCACTCCATGCCGATGCGCTCTTCACGGCCAACGAAGATGCGCTCCTCTACGTTCTTGACCGTACAGCACAGCGCATTGTTGCTCTGAGCAAGAAGGATGGCACCGTCATACGCAATGTGACGAATAGTGACTTTGGTATGGCAACGGCATTTACAGTTGATGAGCGTCTCTCCATTATTACAGCCCTGTTGGATGACGGCACCGTCGCCACCTATCGCTACTAGCTCCATGACAGCGACCGCCACACACCACACAATCGGTGATATGATACCACGCGCGCCGTGTGACCGCACGGACGCGGAGTTATTGATGGCGCATGTGTGTCACACTGATCGCGCATTTGTCATTGCGCACGGTGACCACACGCTGACGCGTGAGCAATGCGCACGCTTCCGTGATCTTGCGGCACGGCGCGCTGATGGTGAACCACTCGCGTATCTAACCGGCAGCAAAGAATTCTACGGCCGCGCATTCACTGTCACACCGGCAACGCTTATCCCGCGGCCGGAAACGGAATTGCTTGTGGAGCACGCACTGACACATGCAAACAATCACATTACCGACCACAGCACGCCCCCGCTGATTATTGCCGATGTCGGCACCGGCTCCGGCGCGATTATCGTGACACTCGCAGTAGAGCTTGCCGGCGCGCACGCGACGCACAACTGCGGTTTCATCGGTACTGACATCAGCCGCGACGCACTGACTGTCGCCGATGCCAATGCGCGCATCTACGATGTCGCCGATCAGATTGCGTTTATTGAAGCGGATCTCCTGATGCCATTCCTCCAAAGCGAACCCCTGTCGCGTATGCTGCACCACGGCGCGCACCTCCTCGTGTGCGCCAACCTCCCTTATGTGGACAGTGCGCAGAAGGAGCAC
>JALXES010000034.1 GCA_027069365.1 Candidatus Moraniibacteriota bacterium
GTACTGGAGCGCGATCCAAACCGTAGTGCGGTCATCGCATTGATCAACTATGCTGATGGTGAGAAGCGCTACATCTTGGCAAGTGCCGATATGAAGGAGGGGCAGGAGGTTGTCTCCGGGCCGGATGCGCCGGTCAAACCGGGCAATCGCTTGCAGCTCAAGAACATCCCAACCGGTACGACAATTTCCAATATTGAAATGAAGATTGGCAAGGGTGGACAGATTGTGCGCAGCGCAGGCAGTAGCGCCATTCTCATGGCAATTGAGAAAGGCTACGCGCAGATCAAGATGCCGTCCGGGGAGATTCGTCTCATCAATGCGGAATGCTATGCGACAATCGGCGCGATGAGCAACTTTGAGCACGCGGCAGAGCGCATCGGTAAGGCGGGGCGCAGTCGCCACAAGCGCCGTCGTCCGCACGTACGCGGTAGCGCGATGAACCCGGTAGACCATCCGCATGGTGGTGGTGAGGGGCGTCAGCCGATTGGTCTGAAGTACCCAAAGACCCCATGGGGACGCCCGGCACTGGGCACAAAGACGCGTCGCAAGAGTCGCCCAAGCTCACGCTTCATCCTCAAGCGACGCCAGGAGCAGAAGCGCCGTTAATCATATCTATTTAGCACACCTCGTTTATGAGTAGAAGTCTCAAAAAAGGACCATATGTGGATGACCGCGTGATGAAGAAAGTCCTCGCGCAGAAAGATGCCACAAAGAAAACGCCAATCAAGACATGGTCACGTGCGTGCACGATTACACCGGAGATGATTGGGTTTACATTCCAGGTGCACAATGGCAAAGATTTTATTGATGTCTATGTGACAGAGGAAATGGTCGGGCATCGCCTGGGTGAGTTCGCACCGACGCGGCGCTTTGTTCGCCACGGTGGTAAGATGCAGAAGGAGCTTGACCTGGCAGCAAAGCAGCGTGAGATTGAAGCAGCGCGTGCAAGTAAGGGTAACTAATCGTAGAATAAAGCAATGGCTACAATGAAAGTACAACTGAAGCGCTTGCGTATTGCCCCACAGAAGGTGCGTTTGGTGGCGGATGCTATTCGCGGGTTGTCGGCGCAGAAGGCGCTACTACAGCTCTCCCACATGGAGAAGCGTAGCGCCGCACCAATGGCAAAACTCCTCTCAAGTGCCATCGCAAATGCCAAACACAATCTCGGCCTGGACCCTGACAATCTCACCATCTCTGAGGTGTATGTTGGCGAGGGCATGACGCTGAAGCGCTGGTTGCCGCGTGCCCACGGGCGCGCAACAAAGCTGCTGAAGCGTACATCACACATCACGCTGACACTTGCAGAGATTGAGGAAGGCAAAGGACGCACGGAGCCACAGCAAAAGAAGCGCATGGAGGAAGCTGCTGCACGCACGACACGTGATGCTGCAGCATCACATGAGCATGGTGCTGATGCGCCGAAACCGGACATGGCCAAGGTCGCACATGACACACGTAATAAATCACAGGGAACGGCAGCTGCACCCAAGCAGCAGATGTTCCGTCGCAAATCATCATAATCACTTCACGTATGGGACAGAAAGTTGATCCACGCTCATTTCGCATCGGCATCACGCGCACATGGCAGTCGCGGTGGTTTGGTGCAAAAAAAGATTTCGCAAAGAACCTCGCGTCAGATGTGCAAATTCGCGAATATGTGGCACGGCAATGGAAGGATGCTGCCAGCTCACGCGTTGATATTGAGCGCGCACCCGGCGTTGTACGCATCATTATCTCCACGGGTCGTCCGGGTGTTTTGATCGGACGTGGCGGCACAGGTATTGACGACATGATTGCCAAGATCAAAAAGGCGTTCTTTGCCGGCAAGCCGACGCAAGTAAAAGTTGATGTGCGCGAGATTCGTCACGTGGAAGAGGATGCGGCGCTTGTGGCACAGCAAGTAGCGCAGAATCTGGAGAAGCGCATGCCATTTCGCCGCACGCTCAAGACAACGTTGGAGAGCGTCAAGCGTAATCGCGACGTCAAAGGTGTCAAGATTGAAGTAGCGGGACGCTTGGATGGTGCAGAGATGAGTCGTCGTGAGTGGATGTCGGATGGACGCATTCCGCTGCAGACGCTGCGTGCTGACATTGATTTTGCCAAGGATACGGCGCGCACAACGTACGGTGCTATTGGGATCAAAGTGTGGATTTACAAGGGGGAGAAGTTTGATACCGAGCCACGCGCACACCAATAACCAGACTGATAACTATCTGATTGCTACACACATATGTTAATGCCGAAGAAAACGAAACATCGCAAACTGCATCGCGGCGGACCGATTAAGCGCGTTGCGTCGCGCGGGATTACCGTCAGCTTTGGAAGCTATGGTCTGAAGGCGATGACGCCGGGATTGATTTCCGCACGTCAAATTGAGGCGGCACGTCGTGCGATGACACGCTACATGCAGCGCAGCGGCAAGGTGTGGATTCGGATTTTCCCGGACCATCCGATGACCAAGAAGGGCGCCGAAGTACCAATGGGTAAGGGAAAAGGTTCGGTGGACCACTACGTGGCAAAGACCAAAGCCGGGACAGTGATGTTTGAGATTGATGGTGTGCCGGAAGAAGTTGCCCGCGGCGCGTTTGAGCGCGCAAGTCACAAGTTGTGTGTAAAAACCAAGTTTGTTAAACGAGAAGGTGTATGATGAAGATGCAAGAAATTCGTGAAATGAAGACCGAAGACCTCGTAAAAGAGCTCGCGCTCTTGGAGGGGCGACTGCGTGAGCATCGCTTTGGTCTGGCGGTGCAGCAGCAGCGCAACATCAGTGCACACAGCGCATTGCGGCGGACGATTGCACGCATCAAGACAGAGCTTGCGCAGCGTGCCGCACAGCAAACAGCGTAGACACCATCCCTATTAATTTCTCATTATTCCTATGACAAAAGCACAAACAACACGTGTTCGCGAATGGCAGGGAACCGTCGTTTCCGACAAGGCTGACAAGACGATTATTGTTGCCGTGGAGCGTTTTGTGACACATCCGAAATATCGCAAGAAGTATCGTGTTACAAAGAAGTACGCCGTGCATGATCCGGACAATCGTTTCAGTGAGGGTGATGTTGTGCGCTTTGTATGCACGCAGCCAATCAGCAAGCGCAAGAAATTTATCGTTGTTGACTAACACATTTACGAAACTCTAGAGATATGATCCAGGCAGAATCAAAATTGAAAGTGGCAGACAACTCCGGTGCAAAGATTATTGAGTGCTTCAAGGTGCTCGGTGGTTCGCGCCGGCGCTATGCGCGTATTGGCGATGTGATTGTGGCATCTGTCAAAGTGGCGGAGCCACGCGGCGGTGTCAAAAAAGGTGAGGTTGTGCGTGCGGTGATTGTGCGCCAGCGTCAGGCACTGCGTCGCAAAGACGGCTCCTACATTCGGTTTGATGAGAATGCGGCGGTGATTATTGACGCGCAAAAGCAGCCAAAGGGCACGCGTGTGTTCGGACCGATTGCGCGGGAGTTGCGCGAAAAAGGCTATGCGAAGATTATCTCGCAGGCCCCGGAAGTTTTGTAACCAAGAAGTAAACCTATGCGAATTAAGAAAGGCGACACAGTTGAAGTAATTGCCGGCAAAGACCGCGGAAAGCGTGGAACGGTCGTGCGTGTACATGCGGCGGAGCACCGTGTGGTTGTGGATGGTGTGAATATCATTACAAAGCACGTCAAAGCGCGCCAGAGCGGACAGCGCGGTGAGCGCATCCAGTTTCCCGGCAAGATTGACGTCTCAAACGTGATGCTGGTGTGTCCACATACAGATAAGCCGACACGCGTGGGGTACAAGGTCACAGAGGGTGGTCAGAAGGTGCGCATTTCCAAGAAGAGTGGTAAGGAAATCTAATCAGTCAGTTTCTACGTTTATGAAAGCAATTGTTAGCACAAAAGAGAAATACGCACAGGAGGCCGTGCCGGCGCTGGAGAAGTTGTGTGGCACGACGAACCCTCTGGCGGTGCCACGTCTGGAGCGCATCGTCGTGCACGTTGGTATTGGGCGCTTCACAAAGGAAAAAGCGGCTGTGGAGGAAGTCATTGCCGGTGTGCGTGCCATTACGGGGCAGAAGCCGGTGACAACCAAGGCGCGCAAGTCCATTGCCGGGTTTAAGATTCGCGAGGGACAGGACATCGGCGTGATGGCAACGCTGCGCGGTCAGCGCATGTGGGACTTCCTCGACCGGCTGATTGTGACGGCGCTGCCGCGCGTGCGCGACTTCCAGGGTATCACGACATCAAGTGTGGACACACACGGCAATCTCAACATTGGCATCCGTGAGCACACTGTTTTCCCGGAGATTGTCCCGGAAAAGGCTGTGAAGATTTTTGGTCTGCAGGTGACGGTGAAGACGACAGCGCGCACCAAAGAAGAGGGGGAGATGCTGTTCCGCGCACTAGGTGTGCCGCTGCAGAAGGATGATGACAAATAAGTTTACTCATATTTATTCTTACACGCTATGGCAAAGAAATCAGTAATTGCTCGATCGCAAAAGACACCGAAGTTCTCAACGCGCGAAGTGCGGCGCTGCTGGCGCTGTGGGCGCAAGCGCGGCTATCTGCGATTTTTCAACATGTGCCGCATTTGCGTGCGGGAACTTGCGCAGAAAGGCGAAATCCCCGGTGTACGCAAGAGTAGCTGGTAAGTCATTATTATATTTTTGTACTAAAGAATTTCCTCGTATGTTAGATCCAATCAGTGAAATGTTGACTCGCATCCGCAACGCTGCACGCGCTGGGCATGCCACCGTCTCAATGCCGTCATCAAAGATGAAGGTCGCGATTGCGCGTGTGCTTGCCAAAGAAGGTTTTGTGGGTGATGTCTTGGTCTCCGATGTTCAGAACGGCAAGCGCACACTGACGATTGGCCTGACATATCGTCAGGTGGACCGCACGCGGCGAGAGAGCGCTATCCGTGCAATCAACCGTGTGAGTCGCGAAGGGCAGCGTGTCTATGTTGGCGCCAAAGATATTCACCCCGTCAAGAACGGTTTTGGCATCAACATCATTTCCACATCGCAGGGCGTGATGACCGGCAAGGAGGCGCGCAAGAAGCGTCTGGGCGGCGAGGTGATTTGTGAAGTATGGTAATTTGATGTAATATAGCACATGATTGCCCGTGAGACGGGCGACAGAACTATAACAATATTCCTATGAGTAGAATTGGTCAGCGTGGCGTAGAAATTCCCCAAGGCGTAGACGTCACAATTGAGAAAAATGTGGTAACGGTGAAGGGTGCAAAGGGTGAACTCACACTGCCACTGCACCACAGTGTTGACGTGGAAATAACAGATGGTACGCTCAAAGTCACCAAGAAGAATGAGTCAAAGATTGCCGCAGCCATGTGGGGCACAACGACGCGTCTGATTGCCAACATGATCACAGGTGTTTCGCAGGGCTTTAGCAAAAAACTTGAGCTCTCCGGTGTTGGTTTTCGCATGGCACTGAAGGGCAAGAAACTTGACATGGCTCTCGGGTTCTCACATCCCGTAGTTGTAGATATTCCGGATGATCTGGATGTTGCTGTGGATGGGATGACGCTGACAGTGTCCGGCATTGATAAGCAGCGCGTGGGGCAGTTTGCGGCCGAAATCCGTGCGCTCAAGCCGGTGGAGCCGTACAAGGGCAAGGGCTTCCGCTACGAAGGTGAGCATGTGCGTCGCAAGGAAGGCAAGAAAGCCGCTTAGCGTTTAGGGGATAAATTGATATATACGACTATGACAACATCACGAAATGAACAACGAAAACAGCGCTGCCGTCGCATTCGTGCAAAGGTGCGGGGAACGCAGGAGCGTCCGCGTGTCCGCGTATTCCGCAGCCTGACCAATATCTCCGCGCAAGTGATTGACGATACAACAGGCACAACGCTGTGTGCCGCATCGCTGCACGACCTTGCGCAGAAGGATCGTTCAAATACCGTTGAGGGCGCAGCAGCTGTGGGCGCGGCGTTGGCACAGAAGTGCACGAAGCACGGCATTACGGCAGTTGTCTTTGATCGCGGTGGGTACAAATACCATGGCAAGGTCAAGGCGCTTGCGGAAAGTTTGCGCGCGCACGGTTTGACAATGTAACGATATTTTTAATCTTTGAGAAGTCTTATGGCACAAGAACAACGACAACAACAGCGCAGGGGACGTCGCCGTCGCACCATGCGCCGCGAGAAACCGGAATTTGAGAATCGCTTGCTGGATTTGGCGCGCGTGACGCGTGTGGTCAAGGGCGGGCGCCGCTTCAGTTTCCGCGCAACGGTTGTCATCGGTGACCGCAAGGGGCGCGTAGGCGTTGGTGTCGCAAAGGGTACCGATGTCTCCAGTGCGATGCAGAAGGCGATGAATGATGCCAAGAAGCACATGATTACTGTGCCGATTACCAATGGAACAATCCCTCATGATGTTATCATCAAGCACGGAAGTGCACGCATCATGTTGAAGCCGGCACCGGCGGGACGTGGTGTGATTGCCGGCGGGGCGGTGCGAACGATTGTTGACCTGGCAGGTGTGCGTGACATTGTCACAAAGTCACTCGGCACGTCAAACAAACTCAATGTGGCGCGTGCAACGTGTGCAGCGTTGGAGCAGTTGAAGAAAGCGTAAACAAGTGATCTAACAATACCGAGACTATGCAGATGCATGAACTAACAACAACCAAGAAAGCGCGTAAGCGCGTGGGGCGCGGCGGCAAGTATCGCAAGACGGCCGGTCGTGGGACGAAAGGTCAGAAAGCACGCAGTGGCGGCAATGTTGATCCGTTGTTTGAAGGTGGTCGTTCATCACTTGTACAGCGCATGAAAAAGAACCGTGGCTTCAAGGCGGTGCATGCGGCAAAGCGCACAGTGTCACTCACGGCATTGGAGAGGGCATTTGATGATGGTGCAACAGTGTCACTGGAGACGCTTGTTATCGCCGGTGTGCTGCGCAAGTCGCAGAAGAAAGCAGGCGCCAAGATTGTTGCGACGGGCACATTGACGAAGAAGCTTACTATCGCTGAGGATGTGGCGATGTCACGTGCAGCAGCCGCGGCGATTGCACAAGCAGCAGGTGGCGTCCAGGAGAAATCTGCAGCAAAGCGTACAGAGAACGCATCTGCAAAGACAGCTACACAAGCAACCGCCGACGACCTTACAAAGATTGAAGGCATCGGTCCAAAAATCGCCGAGACACTCTCGGCTGCCGGCATCAGCACATTTGCAGATCTTGCCGACACCGATGCTCAAAAGATTGCCGAGGTC
>JALXES010000035.1 GCA_027069365.1 Candidatus Moraniibacteriota bacterium
GCTATTGCCGCGCGGAAGCAGTTGCCGCTTGCGCGCTTTCTGTACGCACTGGGTATTCCGCATGTGGGCGAGGAAACGGCGGTGCTGCTGGCGAACAATTTCCCTCTGGATTCCCGCCTTCGCGGGGATGACAACAAGGGATGTGTGACGCCGAGCGAAGTAGGTGCTGTTTTTGCTGCCATCTCAAAAGAGCGACTGACGGACATTGACGGCATTGGGCGGAAAGTCGCCGATGGTATCCGCGCGTACTTTGCCGACGCGCACCACACTGCGACACTCGCACGCTTGACGGAAGCCGGCGTGACGCTTACAGTGCCGCGCAATGACACTGACACGCGCAGCTCGCTTGCCGGCAAGACGGTGGTGCTGACCGGCACGCTCGCACAAATGACGCGCGACGAAGCCAAAGATGCCATTCGTGCGCGCGGCGGCCGCGTCAGCAGCAGTGTGAGTGCGCGCACGGACTATGTTGTCGCCGGCGAAAAGGCGGGCTCCAAACGCGCCAAAGCCGAAGCCTTCGGTATCACAATCCTCTCCGAAGACCAATTCCGCACGCTGCTGGAAGGAGGGCAACTAAGCAACAAGAGGAAGCAGCAATGACAAAAGAAATTAGGCGGTTTCAACATTTAAACCGTACACTCTACTGCATTAAAAGTGTCTCGTGTAACAAAGTTTTCGCATGGCACAGAAACATTCCCTCACACCACGCAGCCGTGTCGACGTTACTGCCAAGTTGCTAGGGAGGTAGTGTATGAGGATTGTGGTATAATGGGAGTATGCCACAGAGCAATCTCACACAGCGATTGACGCAGGAAATCCCGCCGTTTGTGCGGCCGTTTCTGTGGTCGTATGATGTTGACAGGATGGATCTCCGCGCACACAAAGAGCGCATTATCACAAATGTGCTCAACTATGGCACGAGTGAAGCGGTTGCGTGGCTACGGCGAACATACACACCAGAGGAAATTCGTGCCGTTATCGCCGCGCCGCGCGCCGGTGAGTGGAACAAGAAGTCGCTCGCGTTTTGGCAATTAATCTATAACCTCCCGCGCAATGCCGCACCACAACGACGCATCACTACACTATAATATCCTTGACGCATCCCGTCGCGCACTTGTGCCGCTATTTGTGGCATGGAAAGAGCAATTTTACCTTGCCGGCGGGACAGCATTGGCACTATGGTTTGGCCATCGTGATAGTATAGACTTTGATTTTTTTACGCCGAATCATTTTGCGCCGGATGTCTTGTTTCGCGATGTACAAAAAGCGCTTGCGCCACATAGTGTGCGGATTATTCAGGAGGAGGAAAACACACTGAGCATCATTGTGGACAAGGACATCAAAGTGAGTTTTATGACATACGCACCACCACTCTTGGTGCCGCCATACGAGGATGCGGCATTGCGTGTTGCAACAATACGCGATATTGCGTGTATGAAAATGGCGGCCGTTGTCGGTCGTGCGACGATGAAGGATTATGTGGACATCTTTTTCATTCTCCGCACATACTCCTTGGGGGACATTATTGCCGATCTTACAGAGAAAGTGCCGCAACTGGATCCGCTTGTTGTATTGAAAAGCCTCGTCTACTTTGATGATGTCGTAGAGGAGCCGATTCGTTTTTCCCCAGGGCAGGAGGTTTCTTTTGATGAAGTGAAGCGTGCTATAACACAAACTGTACAGGAGTATGTGGCTGAAAATAACCTTCAAGGCAGATTTTCGTGAGTGCGCGGCGTAGGGATATTATACGCTGCAAGAATGACGACGTAAGTGTGCTATAATGAGTCTGTTGAACAGGTGGGGGATTTTTAAGTTTGTAAGAAGTGGCTTATGGCGGAGTTGACACAGGAGGAAGTGCGGCACATTGCGTTTCTGGCGCGGATTGGTGTCAGTGACGAGGATGTGGCGCGGTACCAAAAGGACCTCTCAAGTGTGCTGGCGTATTTTGAGGAGCTCAACACGGTGGATACGGACGGTGTGGAGCCAATCGGGCACATTACCGGAATGACGAATGTTTTGCGGGAAGATGTGGCGCATGATGCGGACGAGGACACCAAAAAGCGCATCATGGACAATGTGCCGCAGACGCGCGACGGGTACATTCAGGTGAAGAGCATTTTCTAGAGAACACGGCATATGATCAAAGAACTCCACAACAAAATCCAAAATGGCGAGGTCACGGCGGTACAACTGGCAGAGCAATACCTCGGTATGATTGAGCAGAAGGACGGCCCCGAGGGCTTGAACGCGTTTCTGACGGTGACGCGCGAGGAGGCGCTTGCGGCGGCGGCAGCGGTGGACGCAAAAGTCACAAACGGCGAAGAGATTGACTTGCTTGCCGGCATCCCGTACGGCGTGAAGGACGCGATCTGTACCAAGGGCGTGCGCACGACCAGCGCATCCAAAATTCTGGACAACTACATCGCGCCGTATGACGCGACGGTGATAGAGAAACTCAATGCTGTCGGCGCGGTCTCACTCGGCAAGACCAATATGGACGAGTTTGCCATGGGTGCGTCCACAGAGAACAGCGCTTACGGGCGGACCAAACATCCGCTGGATCCGGCGCGCGTACCGGGCGGCTCCAGCGGCGGCTCGGCGGCGGCGGTGGCTGCCGGCGAAGTTGTCTGGGCGCTGGGCTCGGATACGGGCGGCTCTATTCGGCAGCCGGCGGCGTTCTGCGGCTGTGTGGGACTCAAGCCAACCTACGGGCGCGTCTCACGGCACGGGCTGATTGCGATGGCGTCCAGTCTGGACCAAATCGGACCGCTCACACAGACGGTGGAGGATGCGGCGATTGTGCTGTCACGCATCAGTGGACAAGACCCGCTGGACGCGACCAGTGCGCACAGTAGCGGCAAGCCATACGAGCACTACTTAACGGGAGATGTAACGGGCAAGAAGATCGGTGTGCTGCCACAGGAGATGTACAAGAATCTGGACCCACGGATTGCAGAGCACATCACGCGCGCCGCGGAAGTGTTGCAAGAGCAGGGCGCGGTGCTTCAGGAGATTGAGCTGCCGCACTTGCGGTACGCGCTGAGTGTGTACTACATCATTATGCCAAGCGAAGTGAGTTCCAACATGGCGCGGTTTGACGGCATTCGCTATGGGATGACGGCGGATGATGGTGCGGACAACGCACCGGGTGAGGGTATCCACGAGCGCTACCAGGACACGCGGCGCATTTTCCTGGGCGAGGAAGTAAAGCGGCGTGTGATGCTGGGGACTTACGGGTTGTCCGCCGGTTACTACGACCAGTACTACAACAAAGCGCAGAAAGTACGCCGGCTCATTCACCAAGATTTTGCCGCGGCGTTCAAGAAAGTGGATACGATTTTGATGCCGACGACGCCGGAAGTGGCGTTCAAAGCCGGCGCCAAGACGGATGACCCGCTGACAATGTACCTCTCGGACATCTTTACCGTGGCAATCAACCTTGCCGGCGTGCCGGCGCTCTCGCTGCCGGTCGGAACGGTTCAGGAGGATGGCGTTGCGCTGCCGGTTGGCGGGCAACTCATCGGCAAGTGGTTTGACGAGGAGGGGTTGCTGAACATTGCAGACGTGTTGGAGCGTTCATGCGCAGAAACTCACTAACGTGTTGAGGACATGACATTTGCCGGCGAACAACTCGTACAACAAGACCAGGCAACATTTTTTACCACTGTTGTGCAGGTGTTGTCGTTTCTGTTTCACTCGCCGCTGTTTAGTGTCATTAAGTTCTTTGCGGCAATCTATGTCGCCGTGCTGATTGTGGATATCGTCTTGCTTGTTATCCTGAACGGTGCGCAGAAGAGTTACCGCAAGGGGAAGCGCGGCACAAACCTTCCGACGTACGCAGAGGCAAAGCGCAAGTGGCGGCGCATTATGGCGCGTCTAAAGAAGAACGAACAGAATTACTTCAAGGCGGCGATTTTGGAGGCGGACCAGATGGTGGAGAAAGTACTTGCGGATGCCGGCTACAAGCAGCCGACGATGCGGGAGAAAATTGAGCGTCTCAAGGCGCAGCATGTGGACAGTGCAGATATCTTGCACAAAGCACATGAAATGAGCGTACGTGTCATTCAAGACCCGGAGCTTGAGTTGACCAAGCGCCAGGCGGAGGAGACGCTCTTGCTCTATGAGCAGTTCTTGGATGATATGGAAATTTTTGGGTAGCATGGGTGTTAAGAAGATTACAATCTGCCACAAGCGTGGCGACTGCATTGGCTGTGGGTCATGCGCGCTTATCGCACCGCACACGTGGCGCATGAACCAAGCAGACGGCAAGGCTGACCTCATCGGCGCAACGCAAAAAGGCAAGGACTTTATGGTTGCGCAGATTGATGATGAGGAGAGTATTGTGGCGGCAAACAAACAGGCGGCAGATGCCTGTCCCGTGCAGATCATTCGCATAACAGGGCACAATAACTAGCGCTGCGCCTTGACGGTGCCGTGGTACTGTCTTAGGCTGGAAGTAGTTCCTGAAGGGAGGATGGGTCAATGAAGCGGTGTACTATACGCCACGCGCTGTCACTCCAAAAAATCACGTTGCGGCGCGCGGAGGGTGTGGTGGACGCCTTTGAGATGACGCTCTGCGTCGGCACGGCATCTCTGCGTATAGGGCGCACATACACGGCGACGCTCATACGCTCGGAAGGTGTATATATCACGCCGGCGGATGCGTTCGTGACGTGGGAAATTGTGCGGCGTATCTCCGGCATGATCGCCATCTTGGAGTGTGCCGCGCCATCTATCAAAGGTGTGCGCTGGCAGCGCAGGGCGCACTAGGCTGCACCGGTGGCGTGTCCGGTGCAGTTTTTACTTTGCCACCTTGTCAGAGTAAGGGAACTGCGCTAGACTGGAGACAGATAATTCGTTAGAGAGAAGATAGAGAGGATATGATTACAGTAATTCTCACACAGGATGTGGAGGGGTGCGGACGTGCCGGTGACGTATGCGAAGTTGCTGATGGCTTTGCGCGCAACAAGCTGTTGCGTCAGGGTCTGGCTGTTGTTGCGACACCGCAGCAGATTGCTCGCTATGAAGCGCAGAAGCAGCGCCGTGAGCAGGAACGTGCACAACAACAGGAGCAAGCAGAGCGTGTCACACGTCTTTTGGACGGTAAGACCATTACCATTGCGGCAAAACATGACAATAACACACTCTTTGGTGCGATTGACGCAACAGCAATCGCGCAAGAGCTCAGCAATCTCATTGATGAGACCGTGAGCCCGGATGTTGTCGTGATTGAGACGCCAATCAAGCAGCTAGGTGAACATGACGTGGTGTTGCGTTTCACGGGTGATGTGGTCGCGAAAGTACACGTAGTAGTAACAGGTGCGTAGGTTTTTCTCATGAAGTATTTTTCACAAAGAGCCGCAGGGGAATGCGGCTCTTTGTCTTTAAATGGGAGGGGGAGATTAAAGATAGACATATGAAAAAACAGAAGGTTATCTTTGTGGTTGGCGGTGTGATGAGCGGCGTGGGTAAGGGCGTGACAACAGCTTCTATTGCCAAACTTATTCAAGATCGTGGCTATGTGGTCACGGCGTTAAAGATAGATCCCTACATCAACGTGGATGCCGGGACAATGAATCCCACAGAGCACGGCGAGGTGTTTGTGCTGGACGACGGTGACGAGACCGACCAGGACATGGGCAACTATGAGCGCTATCTGGATGTAGACCTCTCACGCATCAACTATATGACAACCGGACGCGTCTATCAGAGTGTCATTGAGCGTGAGCGCAATCTGGAATACAAGGGAAAGTGTGTAGAAGTTGTGCCGCACATCCCGCTGGAAATTATCGGGCGTATTGATGCCGCCATCGCACACGCCAGTGCCGATGTGGCAGTCGTGGAGATTGGTGGTACGGTGGGTGAATATCAGAATATTTTGTTTCTGGAGGCGGCACGCATGATGCGGCGATGCCCAGATACTGACGTGGCGTTTGTGTTGGTGAGTTACTTGCCGGTGCCGGACAAGATTGGTGAGATGAAGACCAAGCCGACACAGACAGCGGCGCGTATCCTGAACAGCACTGGCATCCAAGCGGACTTTGTGGTGGCGCGCGCGGAGCGTGCGTTGGACCAGAAACGCAAAGAGAAAATTGCGATGTTCTGTGATGTCGCGGAAGAAGACGTCATCAGCGCGCCGGATGTGGATAGCATCTATGCCGTACCGGAGATGTTTGAGCAGCAAGGCTTTACGGATCGCATGCTGGCACACTTAGGTTTGAAACAGGGTGTGCGTACGCAGCGTGCCGCACAGTGGGATGAGATGGTGACACGGTTGCGCGCGGCGCAGGCATCCGGCATACGGCCAAAGATTGGCATTGCGGGAAAGTACTTTGCCACGGGAGATTACGTTCTGACGGATAGCTACATCAGCGTCATAGAGGCCATCAAGCACGCCGGGACAGCGCACGGCGTCAATCCGGAAATTGTGTGGCTGGATAGTGAGGTATATGAGACGGATGCTGCGCGCATGCACGAGGAGTTATCAGCGCTGGATGGTCTGATTGTGCCGGGTGGTTTTGGGTCGCGGGGCATTGAGGGGAAGATTGCGGCGATTACGCACTGCCGCGAACACAAGCTGCCGTTTCTGGGTATTTGCTATGGAATGCAGATGTTGGTGACGGAATTTGCGCGCAGCGTTGCCGGCTTGGAAGATGCGCACACGACGGAAATTAATCCGGACACACCACATCCTGTGGTGGATATCCTCCCCGAGCAGAAGGAGAAGTTGGCGCACAAAGAATATGGTGGCAGCATGCGCCTGGGCGCCTATCCGGCGCGTGTTGTGGCCGGGAGCATGACGCAAGAGCTCTATGGTGGCGCAGACGAGATCAGCGAGCGGCACCGGCACCGCTACGAAGTCAACCCCGCATATGTCCAGCGCCTGACGGATGCAGGGCTGGTCTTTGGGGCGACATCGCCGGACGGTACGCTGATGGAGGTGGCAGAGTTGTCGCGCGATGTGCACCCCTACTTCATTGGCGCGCAGTTTCACCCGGAGTTTCGCTCACGTCCACTGCGCCCACACCCGCTGTTTAGCGGCCTTGTTGCAGCCGCATACGTGCACTCTACACAGTAGCACCTCCCAAAGGGGTGAGATGCATTAGAATACAAAAACACCTCCCGAGGGAGGTGTT
>JALXES010000036.1 GCA_027069365.1 Candidatus Moraniibacteriota bacterium
TGAAACGCGGCACCGGCGGCTTGCGCGCGCTGCTGCCACGGAACGAAATTCGCGTGGTGATCCATGGCGGTCACGGCAATGGCGTCACGATGCGTGAGGCCGGCACCAAAGAGGTGTGCCGCCATGTTCAGACTCATTGTGGCGCCGGACGTGAAGATGACCTCCTCCGGCTGTGCACCGAGGAAGCGCGCTACATCTGCGCGTGCGCCTTCGTATGCGGAAGTTGCGCGCTCTGCAAGCGGGTAGACGCCGCGTGCGATATTGGCGCCATTGTGCGCATAGTAGTCACAGAGTGCGTCGCTGGCGTCCCGCAGCGTCAGCGCGCTGGCCGCTGTGTCCAAGTAGACGAGCGTCGGGTCATCTGCAAAGATGCTAAAGCGCTCTTTGATAGTGTGTGGGAGGTGTGTGTCCATACTTCCAGAGTACGCGAGAGGTGCAACAAAGTCAAAAGGTGTGGTACAATGATGGTACATAATCAGTAAAACAAAACACTATGCGTAAACACATGACACTTTCAGCTGTGGCAATCGGTGTTGCTGTCGTACTCAGCGGCTGCGGTGCAAAGGATGCGGCGCAACAGCAGGCAGTTGAAGTACCGGCACAGAATCCTGCGCCACAGCAGGCCGTTGTCGCGCCGGATATGCAGCCGACACCGGCTACCGCACCGGTAGCGCCGCCGGAGGGCGCAGCACAGAAGCCTGCACAAAACACAGCGCCGCCACAGGGTGTGAAGATGTACACCATGGCGGAAGTCGCCACACACAATACGCCACAAGACTGCTGGACCGTTATTGCTGGTGGCGTGGCGGATGTTACGAGCTTCTTTGGCACGCATCCGGGCGGTGACGACAAGCTGGCGCAAGCATGTGGTAAGGATGCTACCCAGCTCTTCATGGCACAAGCGAAGCACGACCCGAAGGGGTTTGCGAAACTCAAGACATTCATCATCGGTTCGCTGAAGGTACAGTAGCCCTTTCCGCCAACAGCCGATTTTCGCATCACAAGCGCTGCCGCAACGGGAGCGCTTTTGCATGAAAGAGTGAGTATTTTTTGGGAGAATAACATATGACATCACCACAGAACACCATACAACTACGCCGCATTTTGTGGTACTACTACATGGCACTGCGCACACAACGCGCTCGCTTTGCGGTAATGTTGGGCGCGTATACGCTCGGTATTGTGATTGTGGAGGTAGCGTTGCCGCTTGTTGTGCGTACAATTATTGACACGGTAACGGCACTGCAGCAGACGCCCGGCATGACGCCGGATCTCTGGAAGCTGTTTGGACTGTTTGTTGCTCTGGTCCTTGCACACGAGGTGTTCTTTCGCATTGCAGATTTTACAATTATCGCCATAGAGGCACAGCTGGTGCGTCGGCTGGAGCACATGGTCCTGGACCGTTTGGCGGAGCACTCAGCGGGGTTTTTTGCGCGGCAGTTTACCGGTTCGCTCATTGCTCAGGCAAAGCGCTTTGTACAAAATGCCATGCAGTTGCTGGAGATTGGCATCTTTCATCTGTGGTGGTCGGGCCTCAAGATACCGGCAATCATCATCACGCTGTTTGTCATTGCGCCGCAGATTGCGTCGCTGTTTGTTGTGTGGAGTATTGTCTATGGTGGTGTTGTGTGGTGGTTTCTGCGCCGTGGCGTACCGTATGACACGGCGACCGCACAGATGGACAGTCGTGTCACTGGGCGCTTCTCAGACATCATCACCAATATGTTCACGGTAAAGATGTTTGCGCGCTATGCGCAGGAGCGTGCGCAGTTTGCAGAAGTTACAAAACAGCAGCAAACGGCGCAGCTGCGCGCCTCACGGTTTGAAATTTTCCAAGTGCTTGTGCAGGGTGCGCTCTTTGCGCTTCTGAACATCGGCAGTCTCTCCTACGCACTCGTTCTGTGGGGACACGGTGCACTAAGCGTGGGGACTATCGTCATTATTCAGTTGTACATCGGCAAGATGTTTGCATCACTGTGGCCGTTGGGGCGTGCGTTGAAGCGCTTCATGCGAGCACTAACAGATGCGCAAGAAATGGTGGACATTTTTGA
>JALXES010000037.1 GCA_027069365.1 Candidatus Moraniibacteriota bacterium
CGCAAAACCGTGCGCAACGTACACGATGTTCTTCTGTGGGTCTTTTTTGCACACGTACCACGGGCCGCCGCTGAGATCAAGACCCTTGCGCTGCCCGATGGTGTAGAAGTAGAAGCCGTCGTGCCGCCCCAGCACTGCGCCGCTCGCGCTGTCCACGATGTCCCCCGGCATCACACCGCAGTGGTGCTTGATGAAGTCCGTAAACGAAATTTTGCCCAGGAAGCAGATGCCCTGCGAGTCCTTGCGCGCGGCTGTGGGCAACGCGTACTTCTGCGCCAGCGCCCGCACGGCGCTCTTCTCCAAGTGTCCAATCGGAAACAGCGCTTTGGCAAGTTGCGCTTGGCGCAGCATCGCGAGAAAGTACGTCTGGTCCTTGACCGGGTCCGGCGCGCGCAGCAGGTGTGTCACGCCGTCGGCATCCCTCCGAAGTTGCGCATAGTGCCCTGTTGCCACCGCGTCAACGTTCGCACCATAGCGCTCCACAAACGCTCCAAACTTCACCTCGCGGTTGCACAGCACGTCCGGGTTGGGCGTGCGCCCCGCGCGCACCTCTGCGAGCGTGTATGAGACCACCCGCGCATAGTAGTCTTTCTGAAACGGCACGACCTCCAGCGGCACGTCCAGCTGCTCACACACACTGCGCGCGTACGACAAATCCTCCTCCCACGGGCATTGCCCGAGAAAGGCCGTCTCATCCTCCAGCCAAATTTTCAGATAGAATGCCGTGATGTCGTGCCCTTGCTCTCGCAGCAGCGCAAGCGCCACCGAAGAGTCCACGCCACCCGACAGCAGCATTGCAATTTTCATATCTCCACCCTACCATCCGCACCCCGTCTGCGCAATATGCAAAACCGCCAGTGCTTCGCCGGCGGTTTTGCAGCTCTCTGTCTGAACGCACCTTAAAGCCCCTCCTGTGCGAGTTGCTCCAGAAGTTTCTTTTGTGCACGGGAGAGTTTCTTGGGTACGTCAATCGTCACCGTCACAAGGTGGTCACCACGCCCAAAGCCACGCAGGTGCGGCACACCCTTGCCGCGAATACGGAAGACCTCACCGGACTGCGTGCCGGCGGGTACTTTCATTGTGACAGTGCCCTCAACAGTCTCCACCGTGATCTTCGCGCCAAGCGCCGCCTGAGAGAAGGTGATGGTCTGCGTTGAGAGGATATTGTCACCCTCGCGACGCCAGCGTGCATCCGGTGTGACATGCACCGTCACGAGCAGGTCGCCAGCCGGCGCACCATGCAGCCCGGCATTGCCGCGCCCGGTCAGCGCAATGGTCTGCCCGTCACTAATGCCCGCCGGAATGTCTACATTGACAGTCTCCTCTTTGCGCACACGCCCGTCGCCGTGGCACGTTTCACATTGTTCCGCAAACGTCACGCCGCGTCCGTTACACGCATCACACACCACATTCTGCACAATCGGCCCGAGCATGCTCTGCACCGTGCGCTGGATGTGACCGCGCCCGCCACACTTCGTGCACGTTTCCTCTTTTGTCCCCGGCTTGCCGCCGCGTCCGTCACATGTTGGACACACCACATCATGTGTTACTGTAACATCCTTGGTGACACCTGTGACCATCTGCGCAAAATCAATCGTCACGTCCACCTGGACATCACGCCCACGTGCGCTACGGCGTGTGCCGCCGGCAGCGCCGCCAAACATGCTCCCAAACAAATCCCCCAGGTCACCGAAATCCCCGGCATCACCGCCAAACTCAAAGTGCACGCCATTGCCACCGCCAAATTGACTGAAGTCAAAACCGCCGGCACCACCAAAACCACCCATGCCGGGACCGGTACTTCCGAACTGGTCATACTGCGCGCGTTTCTGCTTGTCAGACAACACGCTGTACGCTTCGTTGACCTCCTTGAACTTCTCCTCATCACCGCTGTCCTTGTCCGGGTGGTATTTGTGCGCCAGCGTGCGATAGGCCTTCTTGATCTCCGCCTCCGACGCATCACGGCTCACACCCAAAATGTCATAGTAATCTTTTGCCATACTAGTAT
>JALXES010000038.1 GCA_027069365.1 Candidatus Moraniibacteriota bacterium
TATTGATGCCCACAAGGAGTACAGTAAACGTTCACTTGAGAAATTTCGTGAGAGCCTCGAAAGTGCCGAGCGCGTGCTCGCACCTGATCAAGAGTAGTGTGTTCCAAAACACCACAAGTGTCACTTATGGGTGTGGTAATAGAGTTAACAGTACAGAGCGATGACAATAAAGAATAAAGTTTTGTTTGTGTTGGGCGTTAATGCTGCGCTCATAACAACACTGATTGTTTCGGTAGCACTATTTGCACGAGATGATGCGGCGGTTCCTGGAGAAGAGGCACCAACAACGTCGGCACGTGTGATAGTGCAAAAACAGGACGAACCGCAGACGGAAGTGCAAGATGAGATGTGGCAGAACAGAGCGCAAGATGAAAACAGTCAAAGAGGCGTATTGTGGGAGCCGTGCATGACTCAGGAAGGGTTTGTGCATGAAGCGGCGATTGAGAGTGAGAAAGATATAGTGGTGCTGCACTCGGGACTACGCGTTGTACGCAACCAAGTCATCATTATGATAAACGAGGGAGCTACACTGCAACAAGCGCAGGAAATGTTCGCGCGCTACAACCTTGATCTCATCGGTTGCATCCAAGGTTTCGTGTTGCAGGCACGCAAGCGAGGCTCAGAGTTATCAGAGCAACAACTTAAAGAACTATTGACCCAATTAAACAAAGAGGAGATTGTGCAGACCGCTTCAATAAATACTGTCAATTCTTACGACTACGGTCAGGGTAGGAATGTATTTTAAGACAGAATCATGAAAGTTGGCATCCAAGGCGGAAAAGGCTCGTTTAATGAAGAGGCGCTCGGTGCGTTTCTTGCGCGCGGTGACGTGCCGCGGAGTGCCCGTACGGTGTACTGCTATACCACACATGGCGTGCTGTCCGCGCTCGCACGTGGTACCATAGACTATGGCGTGTTTGCGATTTACAACAGCAAGTCGCTTATGGTAGAGGAAACCATGGCACAGCTGGGGCGTTGGCAGTACCGCGTTGTCGCATACATCACAATGCCTGTGCGACACATGCTTATGACACTGCCGGGTGTGACAGGGGATACCATCACGCAGATTGTGGGGCACAGAGAAGCGCTCGTGCAGTGCCGCGCAACACTTGCGCGCGACTATGCGGGTGTGCCGCAGCGCGCCGGCATTGCCGGAGAGGTGGACGGCGCAGCGGTTGCGCAGCTGTTGGCTGAGCGCGACACACACATCCCGCCAACGACAGCTGTGTTGGGCTCGCGTGCGATTGTCGCAGCGTACAATCTGGACATCCTCGCACGCGATCTCCACGACGACCCGCACAATACCACCACCTTCCTCCTCGTGCAACAATATGCACCATCAGATGGCATTCAAGCAGATAAGTCTAAAGACCAATGAATCAGAAGAAATCACAAATTGTGTTTATTCACGGTGGGACGGCGTACGCGACGCGGGAGGCGTACCTTGATGGCTTGCGTGCGCGGACGGTTACGCAAGAGGACATTGACGCGATGCTTGCCGGCACTCGCAAGAAGTGGCGCGATGCGCTGCGCGCACAGCTGTCCGACACGCACGATGTGCTGATGCCGCAGATGCCGTGTGGGTGGAATGCGCGGTATGAGGAGTGGGTGATATGGTTTGAGAAGTTTGTGCCGTTTTTGCGCGATGATGTCATCCTGATTGGACACTCCATGGGCGGAATCTTTCTTGCAAAGTATCTTATAGAGAATAATCTGCCGGTGCGGATTGCGCAACTACACCTCGTGGCGGCACCGATTGAGGACACACCGGAGGAGCCGCTGTGTGATTTCAACATTGATGATGTGACGCAGTTGAAAGAACTTGAAAGCAGAGCAAAAGAGATCATCATCTACCACTCCGAGGATGACCCGGTGGTGCCGTTTAAGGACGCTGTGGCGTATGCACACTACATGCCCGGTGCGGAGTTTGTGCGCTTTCTGGACCGCGGGCACTTCTTCCAAGAAGACTTCCCGGAGCTTATCAGCCGTGTGCGTGATG
>JALXES010000039.1 GCA_027069365.1 Candidatus Moraniibacteriota bacterium
GTGCGCCGCCGCACGGTGGGTGCGCAATCGGGATTGACCGCGTGCTGATGGTGCTGCAGAATCTGACGTCTATTCGCGACATCTACGCCTTTCCGAAGGACGGCACCGGACGCGACTTGATGATGGACGCGCCCGCGCCGGTGGACGCGACACTGCTGCGCGAGGCGCACATCCGCACGACGGTAGTGCCGCAGGAAGGAGCATAGTGAGAGTGGTTATGACACCGTCAAAACATGCACAGTTCTGTGCGTGTTTTTTGTGTGGTAGAATGGAAGCATTACGTAATGATAAAAAATATATGCAATCTCTGACACACTTCTTGGAGCGTCTGCCATACATCGGACATGCTGTTGCAGTGTACCCATGGGCGGATGTCGCGCTGGTACTTGGCGCGACAATCATTGCGGCGTGGGTGGTGCAGCACGTAATCATCCGCGCACTGCGCTTCATGACGCGGCACACGCAGACGGAATTGGATGACCGCATCATTGCGGCGCTGCAACGACCGCTGTTCTACACGGTGATTATTGGCGGAGTGATGAGCTTGGCGCTGCTTGCCGGTGTTGCGGACCACACACGACACATCACGGTAGCGCTGGCGCAGACACTACTGGTCTTTCTGTGGGCGCGCTTCTTCTTTCAGCTCATCAAGGTTGTGTTGTACAGGTCCAAGGACGTCCCGCACATCACTTTTGTGCAAGAGCAGACACTGCCGCTGTTTGAGAACCTGCTGGCGGTGGTGGTCGTAGCGGGTGCACTCTATGCGATTTTCAGCATCTGGGGCATCAACATGACGGCATGGCTGGCGAGTGCCGGTATCGTGGGGATGGCGTTTGGATTTGCCGCCAAGGATACGCTGGCCAATCTCTTCTCCGGCGTGTTTATCCTGGCGGATGCGCCATACAAAATTGGTGATTACATTGAGCTGGATAGTGGTGAGCGCGGGCGCGTGACGCACATTGGTATTCGTTCCACGCGTATGCTGACACGTGATGACGTGGAGGTAACCGTGCCCAACGGCATCATGGGCAACACCAAGATTGTCAACGAGTCCGGCGGGCCGTATGAGAAATTTCGCGTGCGGATTGATGTGAGCGTTGCTTATGGCTCGGACATTGACCGTGTGGAAGCGGAACTTTTGGCTGCGGCGCACGATGTGGACTTGGTAGTGGACGAGCCGGCGGCGCGCGTGCGCTTCCGGGCGTTTGGTGATTCGGGGCTTGAGTATGTGCTCTTCTACTGGGTGCCGAAGCCGGAGCAACGCGGCGAATCGCGCCATCTGGTGAACCGCGCCATCTATCAGCGCTTTGCGGCGGCGGGCATCCACATTCCGTTCCCGCAGCGTGATGTGCACATTCGGGAGCGCTAGAGTCACATAAATACACACTTTATGAAAAAAATTATTCTCATTGGCGCGATGATTGGTGTTGCTATCGGTGCCGTACTGCTGCTGAGCAAGGAGCGCAAGGATGTCATCGTCACGACAGTGGCAAAGAAAGCGATTGACTACCTCCCGGCGCCGGAGGGACAGGAAAAGGAGATGGCGGTGGTGACGGATATCATGAAGCGCTTTCTGACGGCGGATGGCACGACGCATCGCATCCTCATCTTGCTGCAGAACAACTTTGAACTGCGACCGACGGGAGGATTTCTGGGGCAGTTTGCCGTGGTGGAACTGCGCAATGGGCACGTGGTGCGCACGGAAATTGTGGATGCCAATGTCTTTGACAAAGAGATCAAGAGTGACCGTCCGGCGCCGCCGGTGCTTGCCAAGTACATGGGCATCAAGAAATGGAAGTTCCGCGATGCCAACTGGTCGCCGGACTTCCCAACAGCGGTGCAGGATGTGCTGCACTTCTATGGACTGAAGCCGGGGAACAATACGGACTTTGACGCCGTTGTGGCGATGAACGCAACATTGCTGAATGAGTTGTTGGCGATTACCGGGGACATTACCATACGCACCAAGAGTCGTCAGCGCGGGGCATTTGACGTGACA
>JALXES010000040.1 GCA_027069365.1 Candidatus Moraniibacteriota bacterium
ACATGGCGGCACACCTCTTTGGTGCCGGCCTCACGCATCGTGACGCCATTGCCGTGACCGCCATGGATCACCACGCGAATTTCGTTCCGTGGCAGCAGCGCGCGCAAGCCGCCGGTGCCGCGTTTCAGGTAATCCCCGTCACAGCCGACGGATACATTGATCCCTCAACGCTTGGGCGCCACATCACGCGCCACACGCGAGTCCTCGCCTTGCCCTTGGTCTCAAATGTACTCGGCACAATTGTGGACGTGCCGGCGCTGGCGACAGCGGCACGCGCCATCAACCCCGACATCGTCATTGTCGTGGATGCGGCACAGGCTGTCGCGCACATGCCGGTAGATGTGACAACGCTCGGTTGCGATGCGCTGGCCTTCAGCGGGCACAAACTCTATGGCCCCACCGGCATCGGCGTGCTCTACCTGGCACGCACGCACGCTGCAGCACTGCCACCGTTCCTCACCGGCGGTGAGATGGTCGCCGCTGTCAGTGCGCAAACAACACATTTCAAAGATGCGCCACACAAATTTGAAGCCGGCACACCGCACATTGCCGGTGCCATTGGACTGGGTGCCGCCGTGCGAACGCTCATGGCAATTGGTGTGCAGAACATCGCCGCCCACGACCGCGAACTTGTCACATATGCGCTCACACAACTGCGACGCACACTGGGCAATGCGCTCACACTCTACGGACCGCAGCGCGCGCATGACCGCAGCGCACTCCTGAGTTTCACCGTAGACGGCATTCACCCACATGACCTCGCGTGGCACCTTGGCGCTGCACACAACATCGCCATCCGTGCAGGCCAGCACTGCACCATGCCGCTGCACGACAGTGTTCTCCACACAGCTGCCACTGCGCGCGCAAGCTTCGGCCTCTACACGACACGTGCAGACATTGATGCACTGTGCGCAGGAATTATCTCTGCAAAAGAATCACTCACACGCTAATTGCCTATGTACGCAGAACATATTCTGGACCACTATCACAATCCGCGCCATCACGGTACACTCACGACACCCACCGTCACCGCCGACGGCCACAACACCAGCTGTGGTGACAAACTTACCGTCCAGTTGCGCTGCGACGGCGACACCATCGTGGAGGCCGCTTTTGACGGCGATGGGTGCGCCATCTCCCAGGCAGCCGCCAGCATCCTCTTGGAGTACATCGTCGGCAAGGATATCGCAACATTGAAGAACCTTGATGCATCTGGTATGCTGGAACTATTGGAGATGCCTCTGTCGCCGGCACGTATGAAGTGCGGCCTGCTTGCACTGGAGACCGCCCAGCGTGCGGCAGCAGACATCTCTGCATAAATCTCATATAACACGCAACACTATGAATCCTCGCGACCCACACAACCCCTACGGCCCGGTAGTCGTCGGTGATATTGAAATCACTGTTGACAAAGACGCCTGCATCGGCGCCAGCGCATGCATCGCCATGGCGGCGCACACCTATGCCTTAGACGGTGACGGCAAGGCCGTCGTCTTGGACACCGCCGAGGAGGATACCGAGGATGCTATCATTGACTCTATGCGCGCATGTCCCGTGCAGGCTATCAAGTTAAAGCGTGTGTCAACCGGTGACGCGATTGCGTAGGCACACTATGGTGCACATTCCCGCAACACAGCACACCAGCCACTCCGCGCACGACACACTTACACCGGCGGACGTCTTTACGGCATTGAGCACCGTCACAGACCCGGAGCTTGGACTGCCCATCACAGAGATGGGGTTGGTATACGGTGTCACAATTGACGCGGCAGGCGCTGTCGTGGTCATACTAACACTGACAACAGTTGGGTGTCCGCTCTTTGAGACAATCCATGCTGACGTAAGCGCCGCTGTCAGCGCACTGGACGGTGTGACGGATGTGGACATTGACCTAACCTTTGACCCACCGTGGCACCCCGGTATGATGAGCCAGCGTGCCCAGGCGGAGGTGGGACTCATCTAGCGCAAGGGGAGATGCATGCACCACACGCAAAAACACCGCAGCAGGCGGTGTTTTTGCGTGGGAACTGTTGTTAATTGCAGTAGCGCATCCTATCGCTTCATGGCGAGGAGCGCCTTGACAGTTGCTGTGCGCGGCGTGCGACGATAGAGCGGTCGGTCATCCGTGTCATAGACGCCAATCTCCTTCTCAAACACGGCACGCGTATCTGTGCGATAGAATACACCTAGACCATAGCGGGTATCTTCGGTTGCGCGCGT
Organism: Candidatus Moraniibacteriota bacterium; assembly: GCA_027069365.1. Classification (GTDB taxonomy): domain Bacteria; phylum Patescibacteriota; class Minisyncoccia; order Moranbacterales; genus JALVQA01. The sequence goes on from JALXES010000040.1 coordinate 2,221, forward strand.
AAACGCCGCCGTGCGGTCGGTTGGGTCATGCTCACTCTCGTCAAAGATATACGTATGCTCCTTAAACCACTGGTAGGTGTTCGTCTTGTTAAAAACGACGCACGGCTGGAAGATATCCACCAGTGAGAAGCCTTTGTGGGCGATGGCTTGTGCGATAATCTGCTGCATATGCTGCGGCTCACCGGCACTGGTGCGCGCCACAAATGGCGCATCCAGAGAAATCGCCAGAGCAAGCGGGTTGATAGGGTCCACATAGACGCCGCGCGGTTGCGTGGGCGTCACGAGTCCTTCTTCGGATGTCGGCGATGCTTGCCCCTTGGTGAGGCCGTAAATCATATTGTCGTGCACAAGTACCGTGATGTCCGGATTGCGCCGGATGGTGTGGATGAGGTGGTTACCACCCTCACCGTAGACATCACCGTCACCACTGGTGACCACCACCGTCAGTTGCGGGTTGGCGGCTTTGATGCCGGTGGCTACCGGCAGCGCACGGCCGTGCAGTCCGTTGAAGTAGTTGCACTTCAGGTACTGTGGGAGCTTGGCGGCCTGCCCAATGCCGGAGACAAGTGTGAGCGTCTGCCGGTCCACGCCGGCATCAGCAAGTGCGGCTTTGACGGTGCGCAAGATGGGAAAGTTGCCGCACCCCGGGCACCACGCCACATCCGTCTCATGCGGCATGTCAAATGTTGTGTTGGCAAGTGATTGATTGAGCATATGTAGTGTGTATGGTGATTTAGAGACGTGCAATGCGGTCAACGACCTCCTCCACCGTGAATGGCGCACCATTGTATTTGGTAATGCGCACATCCACTGTGCAGAGTCCCTCACACGCCAATACATCGGCAAACTGCCCACGGCGATTATTCTCCATGACGGCGATTGTCGCAAACTTCTTGAGCGTCGTTTTAATGCGGGGGTTGAGCGGATAGACTTGCGCGAAATGCAGCACTGTTATGTCGTCCCTGCCGGAAACGCGCACCGCCTCCTGCGCCACAGCTTTGTTTGACCCCCACACAATCAATGCCACGCGCGCCTTGGCACCACGTGCACCACTGCGCGTTGGCATCAGCGCTTCCTTCTTGAGTGCTTTCAGGCGTGCATAGCGCTTGTCCGCCATTGCCACGCGCACTGCGAAATCCTCCGTAATGTGCCCACTCTCGTCATGCTCATCACTATCCGCGCACACCAATCCTTCACCATAGCCCGGCACACCGCGCGGTGAGATGCCGTCTTTGGTGAGTGCGTAACGCTGGTATGCATGGTCAGTCTCCACAATATGCTTGGCGACCGGCGCAAAAGCAAATGCCTCTTCCGGCGCCATTGCCAGAGAGTCCATGAAGTACTGGTCCGTCAAGATAAATGTCGGCATCTGGTAGCGGTCTGCCACATCCACCGCGCGCTGTGTCACCGCAAACGCCTCCGCCACATCGCCCGGTGCGTAGATGGCACGCGCAAACTCCCCGTGCCCGGCATGCAGTACCAAGTTCAGGTCCTCCTGCGCTGTACGCGTCGGCAGACCTGTCGCCGGCCCGGGGCGCTGTGCAATGTGGATTGTCAGCGGGGTCTCCGTCATTGCTGCCAGAGAGATGGCTTCCTCCATCAGTGCAAACCCGCCGCCGCTGGTCGTCACCAGTGGGCGCGCCCCGGCGTACGCCGCACCGATAGACATGTTTGCCGCACCGATTTCATCCGTTGCTTGCTCCACCACCACACCACACTCTTTGCCGTGCTGTGCAATGTATGTCAATACACCGGTAGATGGCGACATCGGATAGGACGTGCAGAAGTCCACGCCACCGGCAAGCGCACCCAATGCCACCGCCTCATAGCCGGCAAGGAATACCTGCGTATCATCTGCATGCACACTGCGCGCTAAACCGACATAGGTGTCGTGCATAAATGCCGTATGTGACCCGTGCTTGTAGCCACGCTCCAGCGCAGTGATATTGTCCGTCACAACGCGCTCTCCCTTGGCAGCAAACAGTGCACGCAGGACATCACGCGCCACATCCAGCGAGATATCCAACAGCGCCAGCAATGCGCCGGCAGCTACAGTGTTGGCATATACACTGCGACCCACCTCATTGGCAATCTCGCGAAACGGGATGGTAAGTGCGTGCGCACATGCCGCTGAGCAATCGCAAGCACGCACAACCTGTTCATCGCCCATCACGATAGTATCTGCTGTCAGGCGCGTACAGTAGCGCTCAAACGTCTGCGCCTCCAATGCCACAAAGACGTCCACTCGCTCTACCGGTGCTGCGACCGGTACCGTGGCAATACGGATTTGTGTGCTGTTGACTCCGCCGCGCACGCGTGACATGTATTCGCGTGTCGCAAAGACTGCAAAACCCTCACGCTTGAGCACATGCGTCAGGATGTTTTCAATTGTCATAATCCCCTGCCCGGCCTGCCCGGCAAGCAGAATGGAGATGTCACGTGGTACAGCCTCCTTGTGTGCAGAATTCTTGCGTGCTGATGTCTTCTTCTTTTGTGTTTTTTGTTTCATGGTTTTGTGTTGGAGGATTTCTATGGCCAGTAGATGTGGTAGTGCGGCGGATTGGTTTCCTTGACGACCCTTGCGCCCTTCAATGGCCCGGATGTTATGGACCAATTTTGCGCATTTGTTGTCTTGCCGTATTTAGGAATTCGCGGATTTTCCTTACCATCCAGTTCAAATTGGAATTCAAGATTATCATCAATGGCAAGATCAAAGACATTCTTACCCGGGCCGTGACTCTTGTGTCCCGCCTCTTCTGATCCGCCGGTAATCATCACATTACAGTCTGGACACTCTTTTTTGAGGTTCACAATCGCATCTATGGACTTCTGCGGCAACCCGGCGACACTGGTACAGTTTCTGTCATTTGGACCCTTGCAGGATTGTTCAATCGGTCGATTGATTTTTACACCAGCATTATCAAGCAGTGCACGTACGCGTACTTCCTCAAGTTCGTCATACCCAGCGCCGGTAACCGCAGCACTGCCACCCTGTCCTTGTCCAGCTCCCTGCCCAGCCCCGGCACCTTGTCCTGTGCCACCGGCACCCGGTGCCAACTTCCCACCATTGTTCTTCATGACATACTCTGACGTTGCTGTTAATTTCTCCAAGTTCTCACTGATGCCCACGAGGTCCGGGTTGATAACAAACAGAATCAGCCACGAGAAGAAGGCCAGCATCAGCCCCAGCGCCGCATCGCGAATCATCTTTTTGGCACTGCCTGCTGTTGCCTGATTGCCGGCGCTCATGATGTAGGTAATGCCGCCAATCGTCATCATAAGTAACGCCGCCATGCCGACAATTGCAATACCGACATTAAAAATGTACTGCAAAAAGTTTGGCAACTGCGCATTTTCCTTGCTAATGAACGTGCTCTCCAACGGCGTATAGTCAAACCGCCCGGTGAGCTGAATTGTGGGATTAATAAAGACATTAGATTCCTTTAGAGCTTTATTGATACTTCCAGATTCTGCAGGGTTAACCTGCACACAGTTATTTGAATCATATCCAAACCAATCAAACCCATCATATTTACAGTCGTCTTTATCGGTAAAACAATGCTCTTTAGAGTCTTCAAAATAACAATACAAATTATTTGTTAACTCTCTTTCTTCGCACGAAATATTTGCAAGAAACGCGATATCATTGCACTCCGCTTTTGTGTCCGCACATTGCGTACGCCCCACTCCTGTTGTATAACACCACATTTTTCCATTTGTGTTTCCTGCCTGTGTTGGTGTCGCATATTTTCCATCCTTATACTTTGCGCATGATGCATCAGCACATTTACTGCTTTCTTTGTAACAATTATGGGACTGGTTACTCTCTTCAAAATAACAATACCATTCACCATCTGGTGGAATTCTTTTGACTGTATTATTGGTAAAACAATTGTTATATCCGGCATTTTTACAATTTTCCTCAGCATTTTTACCAGTAAAACAGTGTGTTTCACCATCTTTTCCGCTACACCATGTTGCTGCCTCTGCATTGTTTGGTACGAGCAGTGCGAAACCACTCACAAGCATTGCAAGTGTCAAAAAGAAGGATTTGATAATGTGACGCATACTACTCTTCATTGATTTGTTTTTTAATTTCTTCAAAGGCATTCTCCACTTCACCAAGACGCTTTTTACTTTGTGCAATAAGTTCCGCACCTTTCTTGATTTTCATGAGCCCCTCCTCTACATCCACATCATCGTGCGCCTCAAACCACGCTGCAATCGCATCCAGCTCTTTGAGCGTTTCCGTTAAATTAATCTTTTTGCTAGTCATGAGTAGTGAGTTGTGAGTCGGGAATTGTCAAAATATCAAATACTTTCCAGGAGTCAGACGGATGTTCTTACAGCATTTGCCACTAGGTAGGAGATAACACCACCTGCACCGAGTCTGCATACTTCACAGGAAGCACTAAGAGTGAACTGCCATTGGGAAATGTCTGTAAGGACATCCTCTGACGACGCCCTACACTTTACAAATGAAGCGAAAAAACTATTCTGCTGTCGCTTCTATTGTACCATCACTCAGCCGGATGCTCAATGCGTCACCCGCCTTTACGTCTTGCGTGCTGCGCACAACACCATGTTGACCACGC
>JALXES010000041.1 GCA_027069365.1 Candidatus Moraniibacteriota bacterium
TCCCCGGCCGCACGACCGCTTAGGTACCGCGCGTAGTTCTCAATGCCGCTGCAGTACCCCACGCTGCGCATCATTGCGATATCCTGCCGCGTCCGGCGCTCCAGACGCGTGGCCTCCACGATCTTACCCGCCGCTTCCAGTTCCTTCACGCGCGCAACCAACTCCGCCTCAATCGCGCCCAATGCCCGCTCCATCACCGCTCCCGGCACGACGAAGTGCTTCGCCGGATAGATGAGCGCCTCGCGCACGGCACGCAGTTTCTCGCCCGTCGTCAGATCGTGCTCGCTGATGCGGTCAATCGTGTCACCAAACAACTCCACGCGCAGCACAACTTCCTGTCCGGCCGGCACGATCTCCACCGTCTCACCCCGTGCGCGAAATCGCCCGCGCGCAAGAATGTCCGCGCGCAGATACTGCACGTCCACCAACCGCGTGATCAAATCCTCGCGCGAAAGCGTTGAGCCCGTGCGCAACTCCAGCAAACTTGCACGGTAGAAATCCGGCGACCCCAAGCCGTAGATGCACGACACGCTGGCAACCACGATCACATCCCGGCGCGTGAGCACCGCCGCGGTCGCCGCGTGGCGCAGCCGGTCAATCTCCTCGTTGATCTGCGTTTCTTTCTCAATGTAGGTATCCGTAGCGCTGACATACGCCTCCGGCTGGTAGTAGTCGTAGTACGACACAAAATACTCCACCGCGTTGCGCGGGAAGAAGGTGCGGAACTCTTGTGCCAGCTGCGCCGCGAGGGTTTTGTTGTGCGCGATCACCAGTGTGGGGCGCTGTACATTTTGGATGACATTGGCAATCGTAAATGTCTTGCCGGAGCCCGTCACGCCCAAGAGTGTTTGCGCACGGTCCCCGCGCGCAAGCCCCGCGGTCAGCGCATCAATAGCGCGCGGCTGGTCCCCCGCGGGGGCGTAGGAAGATTGCAGCTGAAATGATTGCGTGTCCATACTGTGAGTGTAGCATATATGGTAGGATGGAGATACGTATTTCTCCGCTTACAGCAACTACTCTTTATGGCAGCACGTAAACACATTACCCTTGCACTTATCGCGGTTATTGTACTGAACTGTGTGACCGTGTGGTTTTTGTGGCGTACGCCATGGCTCGTCTTTGCACTTACCGTTGCCGGCGGTGCGGTTCTCCTCTTTCTCTTCCACAGCACACGCATCACTCTCGTCTATATCCTGACAGCCCTCGTCATGACAGCGACAGAAATCCTGGCTGTCACCGTCGGAATTTGGTCATACACTGCGCCAACCTTCTATGGCGTACCCGCTTTTGTCATAAGTGTATGGGGCAACATCGGCATCATCGCAGCAAGCATGTATAAGCTGGCCCGCAACATAACACACGAGGAAATGCCGCGCGCACGCACGCACCGTGCGCTACGCATTCAGGTTACGTGGCTGTTGGTCTTTGCAGGCACTTCTCTTTTGGTGCTTTTGTTTCTGTGGCAGCACATCGTTCTGGCAACAACGCTCCTTGTGGCACTGAAGCTTGCACAAATACGAACAATGCATGCCACGGAATATCGTGCGGCCACAATTCTCTTTCTCAGCACAATCGTGGGCGGCGCCGTTATCGGTGAAGTTACGAGTGTCGCACTCGGTGTATGGCACTACAATACCGATACTATCTTTGGCCTTCCGCTCTTTATCTACTTCTCGTGGGGCAGCACAGGACTGATTATCGCAGAGGTGTACACCATCCTTAGCTCACCGCTTGTGCTGCGACGCCACGCTCCGACACATCACTGACACCCTATGTACTACGCACACATCCTGACAACCCTGCGTGAAATACTCGCCCATATCCGCATGCCGCAGTTCTTCTTCTTTGCTGCGGCATTTGCCCTCGGCATCGGCACGGCACTCTATGCTGCACACGCAACCGCCCTTCTCTTTACGGACCTCGCCACAACCGTGCGC
>JALXES010000042.1 GCA_027069365.1 Candidatus Moraniibacteriota bacterium
GTCCCGCATTGCGGGGTTTGCAAGGTCGTGCTCGCGCACGATGTGGGGTGTGTCACCAATAAAGACGACACCAAAAACGTTCGTGTTCATCATAAACCTCCTGATGAAAAAGTGTTAACGAACTGCCGGAAGGGCGCCTAAGTCACAGCAACAGCCTGTGACACTTGTAGTATAGCATGGCATGCTTTCCTGTGGCGTGTGGAGGCTGCGCTGTAGAGCATGTATCGCACATGTGATACAATAGACGCAAGGTAATTATTGGAGCGATAGCTATGACACAGCAGGATATTCCGCGCCTCTTTAGCGGTATTCAGCCGACGGGCACACTGCACCTTGGCAACTATCTGGGCGCAATGCAGCAGTGGGTATCACTGCAGGATGCGCACGACGCGCTGTACTGTGTGGTGGACTTGCACGCGATTACCGTGCCACAGGAGCCCTCGGCATTGCAGCGTGCCATTCTGGACACGGCGAAGTGGTATCTTGCAGCAGGCATTGATCCGGAGAAATCCACGATCTTTGTCCAGTCGGATGTCCCGGCGCACAGTGAGTTGGCGTGGGTGCTGAACACTATTACGCAGAATGGTGATCTTACAAAGATGACGCAGTTTAAGGATAAAAGTGGTTTTAATATTGAAAAAGATAAAAAGAATCTAGATGCTTTCCTAGATAGTGACGATGGTTTCAGAGAACTTGCTGAAGAAATTAAAGATTTGATATCCGCAGACTGTAAAGGAAATGTATCTGCAGAACGGATAGTTATTAGTCTGACTGAGGCTTTAAAACTATCATCAAAAAGTACTGCGCAATTATTTGTAGAAGAATTTAAGAAGTCTTTTAATTCTACGGGAGTAGGTCTCTTTGACTACCCTGTGCTGATGGCGGCGGATATTCTGCTCTACGACACGCAGGTCGTGCCGGTGGGTGAGGATCAAATACAGCACCTGGAATTGGCACGCACGCTCGCGCGGCGCTTCAACAAGCGCTTTGGGGACACCTTTGTCGTGCCGCGCGGCAAGGTGGCAACCGAAGGTGCGCGCATCATGGGCCTGGACGACCCGCACAAAAAGATGTCCAAGAGCGCCGCAAGCGCCTACAACTACATTGCGCTGACGGATGATGCCGACACCATCCGCACAAAGATTAAAAAGGCGGTGACAGATAGCGGCGGCGAGATTGTCTCCCGCGATGACAAACCGGCGTTGAAGAATTTGCTCGCCATCTACCATCTCGTCTCCGGCACGCCGATTGCCGCACTGGAAGCGCAGTACGCCGGCGCGGGCTATGGCGATTTCAAAAAAGACCTCGCCGATGCCATTATTGCGCACCTCGCGCCGCTGCAAGAGCGCTTTAGCGCTATCAGTGATGACGACGTCCGCGGCATCCTCGCCGATGGCGCCGCACGCGCACGTGACATTGCAGACGCCAAAGTTGCTACCGTCAAAGAGCGCGTGGGACTGGGTTACTAAAAGAAAGACAATGATTACATTTACAAACAAAACGCAATACGATGCTGCTGCAAGAGAGCAGGAAGCTGTCACGGCAGCACAATCTGTAGAGGATGGCACATGTGCCGGCAGCGCATTTCTGGGGTGGCGGGACGTGCCGACGACCTTTTTGGCGAGCGATGAATATGCGCGCATGAAGGATGTTGCGGCAGAAATACGCTCCGAGGCAGACGCGTTTGTTGTCATCGGCATTGGTGGGTCATATCTCGGTGCGCGTGCCGTGATTGAAGCGCTCACGCCGGCATATGGTCGTGGGGTACCACAAATCTACTATGCCGGCACAGATATTAGTGCCACACAACTTGCTGCTCTGCGTGATGCGTTGGCGGCGCATAAAAATATCTACCTCAACGTCATTTCCAAGTCTGGCACAACACTTGAGCCGGCGCTGGCGTTTCGCGTGCTGCGCGCATATCTGGAAGAACGCTACGGCGCGCAGGGGGCACGCACACGCATCATTGCAACAACGGACGCTGCGAGTGGCGCGCTGCATGATGTAGCACGCACCAATGAGTATCGCATGTTTACCGTGCCGGATGATGTGGGCGGACGCTATAGCGTGTTGACGCCGGTCGGGCTGTTGCCAATTGCTGTTGCCGGCGTTGATACAGATGCGCTGCTTGCCGGTGCCGCACAGCAGCGGCAGGCATGTCGTGCGCCGTTTGCGCAGAATGCATGTCTGCAGTATGCAGCAACGCGCACGCAAGTCTATCGCGCAGGCTATGCGGTGGACGTCTTTGCATCATATGAACCGCAGTTTGCTATTCTTGCCGAGTGGTGGAAGCAACTGTTCGGAGAGTCGGAGGGCAAGGAGCACAAAGGCCTCTTTCCGGCGTCCATTCAGTGTACAACAGACCTGCACTCTCTGGGGCAGTATATGCAGGATGGCGCGCGCATTGTCTGTGAAACCGTCCTGGCAGTGGATGCCGAAGATGATGCGCTGCACGTGCCGCACAGTGACAGCACGGCAGACGGCCTGAGCGCTTATGAGGGCCTATCACTTGGGGCCATCAACCGCATTGCGCAAGATGCAACGATCCGGGCGCATCGCGACGGTGGCGTGCCGGTGATGCAATTGACCATGCCGCAGCGTGATGTGCAGAGTATTGGCGCGGCGCTGTACTTCTTTGAGTACGCGTGCGCGGTCAGTGCACTGCTCTTGGATGTCAATCCGTTTGACCAACCCGGTGTGGAAGTTTACAAAAAGAATATGTATGCGCTCCTCTCCGATGCGGTGGCAAAAAATGCAGGATAGGCGAGAAAAATGACGCGAAAGAAACTATTAAATCATACTTCATCATACGTTTAGTTGACAGGATTTTTATATTGTGTCATGTTACGTACAGTGACGCGGGTGCGTCACAGGGATGGTACGTGTTGCATGGGTAATGCGCACCACGGGCAGGATGCCTTTTTTAAAAATCGCAACCTTGGAGGGTAAAATGCGATTTGAACAACTTGATACCGAGGCAAAGGAGTTCCTCAGTGATCTTGCTCGGCGCTACGCCGACAAGGTCGGGGAAGGGATTCCCGTGTACCTGCGCGTCGGCAACGACGCGCAGTTCATAGAAGACTTTGTTCTCCCCGTCGGGGCGAACAAAGACTTCGAGGCCGGCGCAGCGGAGCACAATCTCTATCGCGGTGGCGCCACGGTGCTGGTACGTGCACCACAGGGACTGGTCGTCACCTACGACGACCGATACCGGTGGTGGAAGCCCATTGCCGGCATCGCGCGGTTTGCGGAGGGCGCAGACCTCTTGCAAACTGCCATCAGAGAGCTCATGGAGGAGCTCTGGGTAATCAGCGTTTTTGACAAGCAGCAAAAACGCTACGTCCCGCGAGGGCAGGGAGGCGCGGATAGCAACTGCTATCTGGGCTTCCACGCCCAAGTCGTTGAGTTGGAGACCGAGGTGCAAATCCTTGGGCACAGCTTCAACGACAAGAACCGCGCCTATGAATGCACGGCGCGGTGGGACATCGCCGGTATTCCCGGTGAATTCTCCTGCATCTCGCAGGAGGAGTCGTTCTTGCCGGGGCACTTCGGTATCGTCTATGCAGCGCTAGACGATACCGGCAAGCTGGTCGGATACTTTTCCGGCCAGCAGGGGTTCGTGCCGGCTGGCACGAAGAAACTCCACCCCTCCCTCGCAGGGATACTGTAGGGAGGGTCTATCCCGGCACGGACGCCGGGGTGAGCAGGCGCCAAAATTTTGGCGCTGAACAAACTATCGCCGGGTTTCTGAAACAGGAACTCGGCTTTTTTATTGCAATAGTGAAAAAAGACATCAGAAAAGGCGGCAGAGTGATGTCTGCCGCCTTGGGTGTTCCCTATGATGAGAGCCACATGGCAAGTCTTGTCAGGAGAAATGCCAATGAAAAATTTTTTACCGGCGCTGCTGCTATAAACATCGCCATTGCCGACCGCGCTAACCCAATGCTCGCAAAAGCAAGCCCAATAATCTCAACGGCAATTGCGCCGCCAAGGACGCCGAACATCGTCCTCGTCCCTATCTCAGTTGCAAGGGCCAGTATAATCCCTACAACGAGTGTAAGCCAGCCAACGATATTTGCAGCGTCAGTGGCTTTAAAGTTTCTGAAAAATTTTTCTTTTTCGTCAATCATTTTCTACTCCTTCGGCCTTTGGGCCGATTGTGTTGAAAGAACCACGTTATTTATACAATAATCCTACGAGTATTGCAAGTATTTGTATGATGCTATCATACTTTTGCGTGACAAGATGCATTTAGTGGTGTATGATGCCGATAGAGATGTTTAGTGTAATTTCGTAATTTTTAGACCTATGTTTGAGAATTCTTATAATGATGCAAGTCAAAAGGAACAAAAAGAGGCGCCACAGAAGCCGGAGGTACATGAGCAACGTGTGGAAAATCTCACAGAACAAGATGTGTTTATGCAGAGCGCATTGGAAAATGGTTTGCACGATGCCTTGGCAAATGGCACAAAAATTGCAAATCTTCCAGACGTGTTGAAAGAGTATTTTTCTAGAGAGTTTGTACAAAATGCGCCCGGTTTCCAACTAAAGGAAGATGAATTTGGCAACCCAATTATTGTCTCAGAAGATGGTGCGGTGCGCTATTCTACGCACATAGCAATCCGCTTTGCTGAGGAGGCAGGTGATACGCAGTGGGCATTTGCTCAACGTAACGTTCCGGACGGTGTGGATGAGCGTGTCAAGAATGCTGCACGCATAGATACATTTGGTGCTGTTGGCGCAAACCTTTCTTCACTGCCATTTAAGGCAAAAGCGTTGCAAGAGTCTAGAATAGTTGATGTCAAAGTTATGGGAAACGTTGCGACGGAAAGTCTTGATAGCGTTGATCAAGGACCCGAAAAGGTGCGTATGGTTGGCGCAGTAGTTACTGTAGAGCGACCCGACAACACAGACAATCTGTATACTCTTGGCAATGAGGCGTTTAGAAATATTGACACAAGTTCCGAAAATACAACAAGTAAGGTAGTAGCTGTGCATCGTGCAGTTTATGGGGAGGCGGCACCTGAGAATGAGTAGTGTGTGATAATTGTCATCAAAGAAGTGCAAGTACACAAAAAAGCGGCAGAAATGCCGCTTTTTGCATAGGATATGGTAAGAATTAAAAAGGGGAAATAACTATATTTTTCATACCTCATCATATGTTTTGTTGACGGTGAGCGTGGTAGTGATATGATGGATGTATATCACACATTGTGTGACTATCGTTTGCATGCATAAACAGCGTCTTATATGACTCACAACATACAACTTGTCGTGCTTAATGTTGATGGATGCCTTACGGCCGGAAAGGGAAATCGTCTAGATGTAGAAGAATTCATACATATTCGTGAATGGGTAGATATGCATCAGAACACACCTGTTGTCTTGTGCACGGGGCGCTCACAGCCGTACGTGGAGGCATTGTTGCATTTGATTGGCACATACCACAAAGGCATACCAAATATTGTAGAGAATGGGTGTTTTCTGTACTACGCGCACATTGATGAGGATATTATTGTTCCCAATCCTGCAATGAAAACTGCGCCGGAAGAACTTGCTGCAGCAAAGATTGCCATCCTCAAGGATGTTGCGGGCATTGCCAAGTATGAGCCCGGCAAGGAAGTGTGTCTGTCACTTAATCCAACACAGGAAGGACTCTCCGTGGAGGATCTCTATGCACGCGTGCGTGAAGTGGCGCAGCCGTACAGCGATATCGTGGATATCACACACTCCGCGTCTGCGGTGGATGTGACGCCAAAGGGTATTAACAAGGGGAACGCGCTTACGGTGCTTTCAGAAAAGACCGGGGTGCCCACAGCGGCGATGTTGGGCGTTGGAGATACAGTGGGTGATATGCCAATGCTGGAGGCGGTGGGTACGATAGCATGCCCGGCAAATGCAACAGAGGATGTACGCACCTATGTTACACAGCGCGGCGGTTATGTGGCGCGGCAGAGTGACGTGTGTGGTGTTGTGGAAATTTTGCACCACTATTCTGACTGAATGAGGAAGTGAACATACGTCAAAAAAACACAGTAATTTTTTAGCAATCACTTGTATGATGAAGCGCGAACGACTCACTATTACACTGCGACGTGACCTGTTGCGACACATTGATGAGACGATTGATGGCAATACTGTACGCAATCGCTCGCATGCTATTGAGAAAATTTTGGTAGAGAAATTCGGGGATACCTTTTTTCGCAAGGCTGTCATCCTTGGCGGCGGCGAGGGTATCATAGTGGATGGCGTGCGCACGTCACCGCTGGTGGCGCGCGTGGATGGCGTAACAATGGTGGAGCGTCATATCAGGATGCTCAAGGAGTTCGGTGTGACAAACATCATCTTGGCGGTCGGTGCGTTTGGTGATGATGTGCGCGCGATTGTGGGAGATGGTGCCGCGCTGGACGTGCGTGTGATGTATGTGGAGCACGACCATGGCACGGCAAGTGTTCTGCGTCAGGCGCGCAGCGTGCTCAATGAGCCGTTTGTAATGTTCAATGGACACATCATCACACAGGGCGTTGACCTTGCGGACATGTTTGTGTTTCACAAAAATACCAAGGCGCTGGCAACAGTGGCGGTGACAACGGTGGCAGATCCGTCATCGTATGGCGTGCTGCGCATGCGTGGCAATCGCGTTGTCGCCTTTGGCGAGGATGCGGATGGTGCTGCCGCCCACCTTGTCAATGCCGGCATGTACATCCTTGAGCCGGAGGTATGCAGTCTGGTGCGCCCCGAGGAAGAGTCACTTGAGCGGGAT
>JALXES010000043.1 GCA_027069365.1 Candidatus Moraniibacteriota bacterium
GTGCTATACAGTTGTACGTGTTTTTGTTTGTGTGTCATTGTCTCTCTTCACCCGCACGCAAGCGCGTGTCATCACGCTGCAGCACCACGTGTGCCGTCGTGTGATGACCTGCCCTGTGCAACGCTGTGATAGACCGCAAGTGTTTCTTGTGCCATGCGCTCCCATGAGTACGTCAGTACGTGCTGTCGGCCCGCACGCACCAGTTGTGCGCGCAAGTTTTCATCATGCACGATGCGGTCAATCGCCGCTGCTATCGCCGTTTCGTCACGCGCATCAAACAGCAGCGCCGCATCCCCCACAATCTCCGGCAAACAACTCGCATCTGATGTTGCCACCGGGCACCTGTGCAGCATCGCTTCTAACGGCGGCAATCCAAACCCCTCATACAGTGATGGAAAGATGAACGCCCGCGCACGACTGTACAATACATCCAGCACCGTGTCTGACACACTCGGAAACATGCGAATGCGCCGTAGACCATCGTGAGCGCGCACGTACCGCATCAACCGTCGGTAGAAGAAGTCTTCCTTGCCAACGAGAATGAGTTCGTGTGTGTGCGCAGCATCTGATGCAAGAAATGCGCGCACCAGTCGCTCAAGATTTTTGTGAGGATATGCATTGCCGGCGTACAGCAGATACGGTTTCATTATACCATACTCTTTCATCACCGTACGCACCGTATCGTCTGCCAACGGCTCTGCATCACGCGCCGCCTCATAGGTTACCACAATCTTGGCGGGGTCAATGCTTTTGTAGTGCTGCAGAATGTCCGCGCGCGTGAACGCACTCACGGCAACAATGCGCTGCGCACGTGTGATGGCGTTGCGGATAACGACTTTGTAGGCAACGAACTTGAGCCAATAGAAGATCGGGTGTAGTGTTGTAGCGCGCAGCGTCGGATAGCGCAGTAGGATGAGGTCATGAATGGTGACGAGAAACTTCTTGCGATACAGCAGCGGCACATTGAAGTGCGGGAAGTGTACGACATCGCACCGCGCGCGCAGCAGTACAAGCGGAAAGATGAACTGCTCCGCAAATGAGTACCACCGATAATCAGCGCACACTTTGGTGAAGCGTGCGTTTGCCGGTGTATAGTCGTCAAAGTTCTCTCTACGCAGAAAGATTACATACGTATTGCGCGTATCACACGTTTCCAGATTTTTGATGAGCTGCTGCGTGTAGCGCCCCAACCCCTTGCTCGCCGGGCCATAGAACCGCGCGTCAATACCAATCCGCATATGTTATATATCACGAGATGTTATACTGTCAGTATACACGTTATGCCCACAAAACTCTATACATCACCTATGAAATGGCTTGCCCTTCTCACTGCAACATTTATTATCATTGGTAGCGGCATTCTCTGGTACACAGCACGCACGACACCGGCACAAACCACCACTTCACTACAGCCGCTTCCCTATCTCAATCCTTACGTGGACGCACCACAGAGCACACACACAGCGCGCACGACAGAACCACCGCCACGTACAGATGCACCAACGCCACCACCGCGCCGCACGGCAGATGTTGCACACGGCACGCGCCACAGCGCACCGACACCCAACACCGATACCAAGCAGATTGACCCCGACCCCGGCTACGACCGGCGCGTGCTGGAGCAACGCTTCTTTGATGAGGTCAACCGCCAGCGTGAACTGCGTGGCCTTGCGCCGCTTGAATTGCGCAAAGACCTCGCGCGCACCGCACGCAAATACTCCAAGGAGTTGGCCGCCGGCGCCAAAGCGGAGCCCGGCTATGACCCGCGCACGGCTGTCGTGGAGCTGCGTCACTTCGGCGCGTCTTTCGGTATGACGGTTGTGGAGCGCTTGCGCAGCAAGAAAGTCTACGATGTTGCGC
>JALXES010000044.1 GCA_027069365.1 Candidatus Moraniibacteriota bacterium
TCAAGAAACGCCTGGAGCGCACAGCCGCACAGCTCGCCATTCCCGATGAACTCCTGGACCGGTCACTCAACGACGGCTTCAGTGGCGGTGAGCGCAAGAAAATGGAAGTTCTGCAGATGGCACTCTTGGACCCACGCTACATTATATTGGATGAGATTGATACCGGCGTGGATGTGGATGCACTCAAGACAATCGCGGAATTCCTGCGGGCATATGTTGCGGATACGGACACAGCGCTTGTTATCATCACGCACGCCACCAAAATCCTGGACCACCTCACGCCCACACACACCGTCGTACTGCGCGATGGACGCATTGCCGCGCAGGGAGATGCAGCATTAGCATACACCATTGAACAAGAAGGCTTTGCCGCAACACACACGATATGACACAGCACACGAACACAGCACGCGCACAGGTTACTCAGACGCATGACTTTGCCATGCCGGAGGTGTTTGTGGCAAAAACCGAGCGCGGTCTGGATGAACATGTCGTCGCAAAAATCAGTGCGCTCAAGAAAGAGCCCGCGTGGATGCGTGCACGGCGCATTAACGCATACAACATTTTCAAAGAGAAAAACCTTCCGACATGGGGTGCCGATCTCTCCGGTATCAAATTTGACGACATCATCTACTACCTGCGTGCCACGGATGAGCAAAAACGCTCTTGGGAGGACCTCCCGCCGGAAGTCAAGGAAACCTACGACCGCATCGGTGTCCCGGCGCATGAGAAAGAGTGGCTCGCCGGTGTCAGCGCCCAGTACGAGAGTGAGGTCGTCTACGAGAGCATCGCCAAGGAGCTTGCCGCACAGGGCGTGATTTTCTGCGACATGGATACAGCTGTGCGCGAGCACGCCGACCTCGTCCGACAGTACTTCGGCACACTCATTCCCGACAGCGACAACACGTTTGCCGCGCTCAACGGTGCGGTCTGGAGCGGTGGCTCCTTTGTCTATGTGCCCAAAGGCGTGAAGGTCACCATGCCACTGCAGGCGTACTTCCGCATCAACACGGAACGCTTCGGGCAGTTTGAGCGCACCCTCATCATCGCCGACGAGGGTGCGGACGTGCACTACATGGAGGGCTGCACCGCGCCGACGTACGGGAGTGCATCACTGCACGCCGCCGTTGTGGAGGTCTTTGCCGCACCGGGGGCGCGCGTACGCTACACCACCGTGCAGAACTGGAGCACAAATATCTACAACCTCGTGACCAAGCGTGCGCGTGCCGCAGCTGATGCGTCTGTCACATGGGTGGACTGCAACCTCGGCAGCGGCGTGACGATGAAGTACCCGGCGGTCCACCTCGTCGGTGCGCGCGCCCGTGGCGAGGTTCTCTCCATCGCCCTGGCCGGCGCGAAGCAGCACCAAGACGCTGGCGCTAAGATGCTGCACCTCGCGCCGTACACAACAAGCCGCATCGTTTCCAAATCCATCTCCAAAGGCGGCGGACGCAGCTCCTACCGCGGACTGGTCTTTGTGGGCAAGGACGCACACCACGCCAGGAGCTCCGTACAGTGTGACGCACTGCTACTGGATGACATCTCCCGCACCGATACGTACCCCACGATTGACACGCACACGCGTAATGCCACAGTGGAGCATGAGGCGAGTGTTGAGCGCATTGACGAACAGCGCGTCTTTTACCTCATGAGTCGCGGCTTGACGGAAGCGCGCGCCCGCGGACTTCTGGTCAACGGCTTCATTGAACACGTTGCCAAGGAAATCCCGTTTGAGTACGCGATTGAGCTCTACCGCCTCATCAATCTGGAAATGGAGAACAGTGTTGGTTAACTGATGATGCTTATGAAAGAACAATTC
>JALXES010000045.1 GCA_027069365.1 Candidatus Moraniibacteriota bacterium
CCGACAGCGTGAGCGCCCGCGCACAACCGTCTCCCCCGTTTCATAACGCGTCACAACAACGGAGAGAAAACTCCCAATAAGCAGACCAAAGAGAGCGCCAAATAACACTACCATGCTTACAAACAAGTTCACCGGATTACAACACACCGCAATCACCCTCTGCCGCTGTGCATCCGTCAACATCGCACACCAACCGACAGCCGCCACACGTCGCACTTGATGTTACTGTCCAGTCGTATCCTGTGCCGGGAGTAACAACATAACCAATATTGCCACACTTCTTGGGAAATGGTGGATACGTTGCTGTGTCCGGAGAATTACAGATATCGTCACCAGCGTTGCGCGTGCCACCGTAGAGTTCACCACCGGTACCGGCACACACCTCCAGTGCCGTCCGGATGCTGACAAGGGTTGATTTGTAACTCGTCATCAGTGCCCGGTCACGTGATTTGGACACCTGTGAGAGCACAACTGTTGCGAGAATACCGATGATTGCAATGACAATCAACAGTTCAATAAGCGTGAAGCCGTGTTTTAGCATAATGGAAACAGTTCTTTTGTGTTACAAAGTGGCAAACATCCCACCCGCCTAGATTATGTGAAGCGGGTGGAGGTTAGCCTCTTCCTATGTTCTTTTAAAACACAAGAAAGCACCGACTAACAACCGGAGAATGTCGTTCCCGTGTCAGTGATGGTTGCCGTACAACTGCTATCATATGCACTGGTAGCAGTCATTTGAAATGAGCCGTCAGCTTGGCAGTTTGTGTTCACGGTTATAGCACTGATACTGCTTAATGCCTCTCCTTGTGACTCCACACCACCAGAGGAAGTAAGACTACCGCCCGACTCATCGCAAGCGATAATGGCGGCTGGAGTCAGAGATGAGGCCTGTGACTTAAACTCTGCTGCTCGTGCCTTCGTCCGCGCATTAGAGAGACTCACCAAGACAATCGAGGCGAGAATACCGATGATTGCAATAACAATCAAAAGCTCAATAAGCGTGAAACCTTTGTGATTACGCATTGATCTCACCTCCTTTCTTGTGTGTTTGTGTTTTTATCATCACATTTATGTTCTCCACTCTTTTTATTATACCACAACTCTGTGTACTAGATACTCCCGGCGATGTTATAGATTGGCAAGAGGATGGCCACAACGAGGATGGCCACACCGATGCCGAGTACCACAATGAGGATTGGCTCCAGCATTGTTGTCAGGTTGCGTGTCACGACACCAATTTCTTCTTCGTAGAAATCGCTTACACTCTTGAGCGTTTCATCCATCTTTCCTGTCTCTTCACCAATCTTAATCATGCGCGAGACCATGGACGGCACTTCCTCTGCCTGGAAGAATACCTCACTAATTGTGCCGCCCGCTTTGACTTCATCAGCGGCGCGCAGAATGATGCCCTGATAGACAGAATTATTCACAACATTTGCTGTGATGTTTAGTGCACGCACAATCGGAATACCGCCTGCAAGCAGGAGCGAGAAGTTCTGTGCAAAGCGCGCGATGTAAATCATGCGAAAGAGTTTACCAAAAACCGGCAAACGTAATTTGATGCGGTCCCACTCACGGCTACCGGACTCTGTCTTGATATAGTAGAGTGTGCCCCCGACAAATGCTGCAATGATGATGAGCACCGCCCACCAGTACTGCGACATAAAATCCCCTACCGCCATCACAAATGTCGTATACCACGGCACATCGGGAATATCAAAGTCCTTGATAACCTGTGTGAGGTTTGGCAAGATGAACGACACTGTCAGAAACCCGATGATGCCGGCAGCAACTACCACGAACGCCGGGTAGAACAGTGCACTGCGAATGCGAGATGTCAACTGGTAACTCTTCTCCAGGTTCTCCGCAATGAACATAATGGAGTTCTGCATGTTACCGGAAACTTCACCGGACTTAATCACGCTAATGACAAGCGGCGAGAACACGTCCGGATACTTCCCGAGCGCATCAGACAGCGGCACGCCATCCTGAATGTCTGCAGAAATGTCTTTGATAATGAACCGCAGGAATTTGTTGTCTGCCTGCTCTTGAATTGCACGCAATGCCTGCACAATCGGCACCTTTGCATGCACAAGTGTTGCAAGTTCTCGGAAAAACACGGAAAGCTCCTTTTGGGACAAACCCTCCCACGCACGCTGCACATCATCCAAAATTTTCAGACCAACGCGTTCCTTTTGGACGGAAACCGGCAATAACCCCTCTTTTTGCAGCACTTTGATAGCAGCAGGGCGATCAATAGCCTCAACGATGCCCTCCTTGACCTGCCCATCCTGCGTTCGCGCTTTAAATAGAAATCGCATAGTTTTTGATGTTAGCGTGTCTCTGTACCGCCCTGCGCATCACGCAGCAACACATTGAGATATTCACGATTCTTGGCATACATCAGTGCATCCTCTACCGTAACAAGCCCTCGCACGACCAAATCTGCCAATGCCTTATCAAGTGAAATCATACCTTCCTGCATACTTGTCTCAATAACGGTATCAATCTGATATGACTTGTTCTCACGGATGAGGTTTTCCACTGCGTGGTTCTTAATCATAATCTCTGTCGCCGGCATACGCCCACCACCAATTTGCGGCAGAAGGCGCTGTGAGACCACGCCCAGCAACACATTCGCCAACTGCGCACGAATTTGATTTTGTTGGTGACTTGGAAAGACATCCACGATGCGGTCTACCGTCTGTGCTGCATCATTGGTATGCAATGTTGCAAAGATAAGGTGACCCGTTTCTGCCGCTGTCATCACAGTTTGGATCGTTTCCAAATCACGCATCTCACCTACAAGGATGACGTTGACATCTTCACGCAGTGCCGCACGCAACGCTTCGGCAAAGTTGCGTGCATCCTGACCGATTTCACGTTGGTTGACAATGGACTTCTTGTGCGTGTGCACATACTCAATCGGATCTTCAATTGTCAGGATATGTGCCGCACGTGTCTGATTGACTCTGTCCACCAATGCAGCCAGTGTTGTTGACTTCCCATGGCCAACCGGTCCCGTCATGAGCACCAGTCCCTGCGTGCGCTCTGTGAAGTCGTAGAGCTTGTCTGAAATATTCAATTCCTCCAAAGAGCGAATCTTTGCGGGAATCAAACGCATCGCAATGCTAATGCGCCCTTTTTGAAAATAGATATTCGTTCGAAATCGTGCTTTGTTTTCAAAATTATACGAAAAATCCACACTTCCGGAATCTGCAAGTGTTTTCTTCTGTACATCTGTCAGCAGCGTGTCAGATAGTGCCTTGGTATCATCTACTGTCAAAATTGACTCTTGTGACAGCGGTAAGAGACGTCCGTCTACTCTAATAACCGGATACGACCCTACAACAAGATGTAAATCTGAGGCGTCTTGCTGCGCCACAATGGCGAGGAGTTCGTTGATGCGCTGTTGTGCTGACATAGTTGTTTTTTGGTTTCTCTATTTATACTTACCCACACGCGTGACTTGCTACCGACCGCCGTCACGCTGCGCCTCTTCATACTTCGCAAGGAAGCGCCCGACGCGGCGCAAGACATCTGATGGTGTGTAGTTTGCTTTGATGATATAGCCGATTGCTCCATACTTCTCCGCCAGATCATAGTGCTCACGCTCCGAGACATTGGTCAGCATAATTGTCGGGATATCTCTATATGCAGGATTTTCAAACTTCTGTCGCAAGAATTCAAAGCCGCCCATGCCCGGCATGATAACATCGCACAGAATCAAATCAATCGGAGGATGCGTCGTATCGGCCAACACCTTCAGTGCCTCTTCACCGCTGTGTGCGCCAATGACCGTATGTCCCTCCTGCGTGAACTTCGTTTGATAGATATCAAAGATGAACGCATCATCCTCTACGAGGAGAATCGTCTTGGGATCCATTTTTGGCGGTTGTGTTTTGATCATATGCACACATTAATATTATCCCCTCCTGTAATTTACTTCCATTGTACACGATTTTACCACTTTCGTGTAGACACTGACAGCATCTAGTCAAATGTTCCGTCACTGCCAATGGATGCAGCGCCATCTGTCAAGCGCACGACTTCTTCAAATGTCGTTAAGCCCAGCAGTGCCTTGAGCATGCCGTCTTGCCGCATCGTAATCATGCCGTTGCGCAGTGCTGCCTCCTCAATGGCCGCACCGGAACCGCTCTTCTCTGTGATAATAGTCTGCATTTCATCATTCATGCCAATCACTTCATAGATGGCAATGCGTCCCTTGTAGCCGGTGCCGCCACACTCATCACATCCTGCGCCGTGATACAACACGATGCCTTTGGAAAGGTCAACACCATATTTCTCTACCTCCTCCGGTGCAATAGACTCAATATCACTGCGCACCTGCTCAACAATCTTCGGTGACACAGAAACTTTCTCCTTGCAATGTTTGCAAATGCGCCGCACGAGGCGCTGTGCCACCACCTCTCGCAGTGACGCCGCCAACAAGAACGGCTCCACGCCCATGTCAATAAACCGTGGAATTGCACCGATTGCGCTGTTGGTATGTAGTGTGGAGAACACCAAGTGACCTGTGAGCGCCGCGTGGATTGCCAACTCCGCCGTCTCCCCATCGCGAATCTCGCCTACCATAAGCACGTTGGGGTCTTGACGCAAAATGGACCGTAATCCGTTCGCAAAAGTATAGTTAATTTCCGGACGCACCTGTGACTGGTTGACGCCTTCAATGTGATACTCCACCGGATCCTCCAGTGTAATGATGTTGCGCTTCTCTTCATTGAGAATGCGCAAGAAGCCATACAACGTCGTGGATTTCCCTGAGCCGGTAGGTCCCGTGATGAGGATCATGCCATACGTCTCACGAATGCGATCCATCAAAATCTCGTAGTTGCGCCCAACAAGCCCCAGCGCTTTTGGGTCAAAGACTTTGTTGTCTTTCTTCAACACACGGATAACCACCTTCTCTCCATCCACAACCGGTAGCGTTGATACACGAAAGTCCACATCCTCCTCACCGTCACGCTTTATTTTAAAGCGACCATCCTGCGGCTTGCGCTTTTCATCAATTTTGAGATTTGACAGAATTTTGATGTGCGAGACAACAGCGCGCCCCACATCTTTGGGGAACGTCAGCGATGAGTGCAGCACACCATCCACACGAAAGCGTACGCGATACTGGTCACCGTACGGCTCAATGTGAATATCACTGGCACGCCCATCAATTGCGTGGTTAATGACAACATTCACCAGCTTTGCCACCGGCGCATCCTGAATGCTTTCTTGTGTGAGCGAAACCTTTTCTTTGCGCTTACGCTTCGCCGCCTTTGTGTCAGCATCCGACGCAAACGACTGCACAACTTCGTGCACGGCACGTTCCGCCGTACCATAGTGCTTGAGGATATCAGCAAATTCAAGTTCGGAGACCTCGTGCAGTTCCACACGCTCCACATCATCACGCTGTTCTGTGACAAAGCGCAGGATATTCAGCGCATTGATGTTTGATGGGTCAATGATGGCCGCATGTGCAACGCGTCCATCGATGGCAAAAATCGCTACGCCGTTTTCACGCGCAATTTCTTCGGAAATATACTGCAGCACTGCACGGTCAACGTGATCAATCTGTGGAGATGTCTGTGTTACGCCCTGCTCATTGTCTCCATTCTCCACAGAAACATCACTGCCCTGCGGCGTGCCGTGTAACTGTGCTTTTGTCTCGTCTGTCATGATGCCTGTTACTGTTGTGCGGTTACGTCAGTTGCCGGTGTGGCTGGATCTCCTGTCGGCACTGCACTACTCTCTGTCGGAGCTGCGACAGCTGCTTCTTCTGCCGGCGCAAACGGATTCACTCGCCCAACACCTTCTAGTGACAATGCCGGAGCAGATGTATGTAATGCCTGCATTTCCTGTACCTTGGCGGTATTAATGCCCTGCTTGAAGAGTGTGCTATCGGCACCACGTGGGATTTTGACGCTTCCCATGTATGCAAAAGATGCGACTGCTTGCCCAAGAAGCACGTTCTCGCTATTCTGTGGAAGATTAACATTCAACAAATCATTCGCAGATTTGTCTTCCTCCTTAACACGCTCAAGCGATGCTGTCATAACTCCGTGCATACGATCGATTTTATGCATTTCATCAAAGAATTTCTTTAATCCATCGTATGTGCCAACAGCCACAATATCTGTCAGTAACTCTCCTACCTCTGGCCGCTTTATCTGTGGCACAGCAGTGAGAACATCTTCTGTGGTGCCCACAGACGTTTGCGTACCGTATTGCATGCTATTGTCATCATCCTCACTTCTAAAGAAACGCTTACCTTTTTCCTGTAGCACATCCACTAAAACAAGATTGATGCCGGCACGCTTTGCTGCATCATCGATTGCGTTAATAACGTACTCTTCGTCCGGCTTCAGTGGAATGTAACGAAAGAGAAAGTCCTTTACCGCCGTGTTACGGTTGAGTTGCGCTGCAAGATTATCTACAAGCGCTGCGCGCTCTTCTAAAATACTGAGCTGCTTCTGCTTTGCTCGCAATGTTTCCTTGTGAGCTACACTTTCTTGATATGCGGGATACACATACCAGATGCTCACCACAACAGCAGCGACGAGCGCAAGCGGAAAGAAGAGAATTTTGAGTTTCATAGTAGTGCTTGGGTTATTGTTTTTTCATGGTATTGGCAATGGGCGCGCTCATGCTCAACGTAAACTGCACCTCACCAGTCTCCGGATCACGGCTCACGTTCTCCACAGTAACGGTGGCAAACACCTTTGTGTCCTTGAGGGCCGCTACCTGTCGCGCAATTGCTAGCAGATCAGTCGTTATCATGTCCACATCTACGGAGATTGCTTTCTTTGCAACATCGTATGCATATTTATCCACCACTACACCATCAACCATTGCGCTACTCACCGTCTCTAACAAGCTCAACACAACACTGTTTGGCGCATAGTTGCGCTCCATGCTGCGCGTGCGGAAAATAGCGTTTGCCACTTCAATCATCTTGGGCTGTGACACTTCCGCCTCATGCTGCGCAATCTTGTTGTCTACCGCGGTGATTTCTCCTTGAAGCGTGCCGTTGTAAACACGCAGCGCAGCGTATGCACCAGCAACGACCAGCAAGATAAGCACAGCAACCCATATGCTGCGTGTAAACATTTTATCGCGACGTTGCTGCGCACGTGCCGCCGCCGATGTTTGTGAGAGATTGATACCCATAAGATTACACTAAATATTTTTTACACTTATACAAACTTCTCCATATTACGACCGCCGATACTCCTCTACACCTCGCAGCGCTAAACCTACCGCAACAGTGTATGTTCCACGCAGTGCCTCAGCATAGCGCGCGACAGCATCATCAACTGTGATGCGCGCCCACGGATTGCCCAGTGCCACTGAGGTGCCCAAAGCACGCCCAATGTAACTGTCAATGCCTTTGAGATTACTGCCTCCACCGGTGATAATGATATTGTCCGCCATTGCAGTGCCATGTGATGTACCCACTCTGCGCATCTCCTCCACAATCATATCCACACTCTGTCGCGCAACACCCTTCTCCGACAACAAGTCACTTTGTTCATGTTTGTAAGCCTCAGCGCGCTGTACGTCAAGCCCAAGTGCCTCCACAATACTATGCGTGATGTTTGCACCACCAATGCCGACGTTGCGATTTGCACGAATCACACCCTTCTCCACAAGAATGATATTTGTGGAGTGCGCACCAATGTCCGCAATCAAAAAGCGCCCCATATCCTCACCCACCAGCGCGCGTACCAGTGAAAATGTCTCTAATTCCAGTGCGTGCAAATTAACTGATGCCTGTGCAATATAGGACTCATACTCAGCAACATCCTTGCGTGGCGCCGCAACAAGCAACACATAGATGCTGCCTTCTTTTTGTTGTGGTTGCGATTTTTGTGGCTGCGCCTGTTGCGCGTGCACATCCTGCGTGTTTTGCGCATTCTGTGCGTCCGTCTGTGTCAAATCTTTGTCTTGTGCAACAACATCCCAACTGACATTCACTTCTTCCAGCGGCACCGGAATGTGTTTGCGCGCCTCAAACGACACTGCCTGTGCGAGCTCTGCATGAGACATCTGCGGAAATGCAATCAGTGTCACCAGACCACTTGATCCTGGCAGCGCCACATATGCCGCGCGCGTGCGTGGCTTCATTTTTTTGAGAATTGCTGCCAGTACCTCACCACGTTGCGCACCATCCGGCACTGGCGCATAGCCATAATTTGTCAGTTCCGGCCGTTGATTTTTGAACGTCAATTCAACAACCTTTATGGAAGATGCGCCAAAATCAATGCCTAGGAAAATGTTTTTCTTTCCAAATAAGCCCATATTTTCTTTTGTTTTTATATAGCCTTATGTATTGTTCTTCTTTGCGTTGCTTTCAGTATACCACAAAAAATATATTTGCAATACTCTTGACGCGTGATGCGATGAAAAGAAATCTGGTATTTACACAATCTACAGTCCACCGTAATCAAGCAAATACTGCTCGACTTGGTCAACACCGCTATAGACACCACTTTGCAACAGTGACGCTTCCACTTTTTTGTCCATCCCTGTGATGATTGCCATCCCCACAACAAGAAACAGAACACCTAATCCCTTCTTGAACCATCCTTGTGGATTGGCAAGAACTGCAAAGCGCGCCACCACGCGACGCCCTAGCAGCGCAATTGCCAATAGCACGATCGCCAGACCGGCCGCATAGGCAAGTAGGGACATCAATCCCGCCGCAAGGCTCTGCGGAAGCACAATACCTACAATAACAAAGTATGTTGGTGAGCATGATGAGAACACCGGGCCCAAAACAGCACCCACGAGTATGTCTCCGAGAACTGAATGACGCTGTGTGCCCTGTGCAAGCATGCGATTAGCAGCGTGTGCACCCTGTGGCAGGATGCTACGCACATGCTGCCATACACCAGGAAACACCATAGCTAACCCAAAGATGCTGATGACACCACCAGAGAATATTTTCCAGAATGTATCCGGAATGGCGATTGCCGCTGTTGATACCTTTAACAGTAGCGTAAAAACAACCACACTAAACGCAAGCGAGGTCACAATGATGTACGGCGCCCACCGTCGCTGGCTCCCGCCCTGGAAACTGCCACCAAGCACAATCGGCAACACCGGCAAGATGCACGGCGCAAGCACAGTCAGTGCACCGGCGAGAAAAGCAATACCAAGGAGAATCATAGGCAGTTCCTGATTTAACAATTACACAGGCTCGCTATGCACGGGCGTTGTCAGAGTTCAAACACGCGCACAAGTGTTGCGAGGTTGCGCACGCCCACAACGCTCTTTACAACGTTCCCGTCTTTGTCCACCTCGACGAACGTATTCTGAGAACGCACCCCATAACGCTTCTTGAGATCATCGCGCGCGTCATAGTCAACCTTGAGAATTGTTACACCGGCGGGAATCTCTGCGGCGTGTTGCGTAATATCTTCTTCAAATGCCTGACAGGATGTGCACCACGGTGCACTGAAAGAAAGGATTGTGCGTGCTGTCTGACCGACGCGTTCTGGGGCATATGGCGCATACACACCACTGCCGGCAGTGGCGGGTTCTCCCTGTGCTATGCGCGTGTCAGTGTTCTGCGTCGCGCGCTGTTGCGCCGATGTATTGTTTTGCTGTGGATCATCTGTCGCTGCGCGCTGTGCCACATCAGGCGACGCTGATGTGAAGAAAAAGAGTGCTCCGGCGCCAAGGACAAGCGTTCCGAGACCAAGCGCTATCATCATAGCGCGCTTCTTTTGTGCGCACACAACGCATGTTGGTCCTGTACATGTATGATGTGTCATGGATTGTGTCATTAAAATGTTACCACGTCTCCATTGTACCGCGCTGTCGGAGTATGTCAAGTACACTTTACATCTCGTCAAGAATGCGACAATGTTTTATACTGTATGAGTATGTATCACTGATAAAACTACACTGACCATGGCACACACACCGCGACCCGTTGTTCTCGTTGTCCTCGATGGATGGGGCTTATCGCGCAATCACCGCAACATCCTGATGACAACGGAACTCCCAACGATTGCAAAACTCACAATGTACTATCCCTTTGTTGCACTGCAGGCGTCGGGGATTAGCGTTGGCTTGCCGTGGGGTGATGCCGGCAACAGTGAGGTCGGCCACATGGCACTCGGATCCGGACGCATTATCTACCAAAACCTTCCCCGCATCTCGCTGGCCATTCAGAACGAATCGTTCTTTTCCAACGAGGCCCTGACCGGCGCTGTCGCTCACGCAAAGAAACACAACAGCACATTCCATATCATGGGACTCCTCTCATCCGGCGCCGTGCACTCTCACTACGACCACACGCTCGCCGCACTGGAGCTTGCCAAACGCAATAACCTGGCAGATGTTGCTGTCCACGTCTTTATGGATGGCCGTGACAGCGCACCCACAGCCGGCGTTGACATGGTTGCACGCCTTCAGGATGACATCGCGCGCATTGGCGTCGGGCACATCGCCAGTATTGCCGGCCGCCATTGGGCAATGGACCGCAACAACAATTGGGACCGGATTGAGCGTGCCTACACCACCCTCATTGGCACCGGCACAACAACGGCGCCGCTTGCAGAACTTGAAAGCTACATCCGCACATCCTATGCCAATGGCACAACAGATGAGTTCATTGAGCCCACACTTCTCACGCGCGATGATGGCACGCCTGTCGGCACAATTTCTGACAATGATGCTGTATTCTTTACGAACTTCCGCGAAGATCGCGCGCGGCAACTTACGCACGCGCTTGCTGATGCCGACTTCACGGAGTTTGACCGCACACCACGCGCGCACCTCTACATCGCCACGATGACACAGTACGACAAGAAGCTCGATAACGTCCACGTCGCATTTCCTCCACAGGACATTACCCACACACTTGGCGAAACGCTCGCTGACTATGGCAAGACGCAGCTACGCATTGCCGAAACCGAGAAGTATGCGCACGTGACGTACTTCTTCAATGGTGGCGCCGAGAAGCCGTTCCCTGGTGAGGACCGCGTGCTGATCCCCTCACCGCACGTCATGCGTTTTGATGAAGCGCCGGAAATGAGCGCCGCCAAGATTACCGACCGCATCATAGAGGAACTTGCCAACGATACCTATGACTTCATCCTCGTCAACTACGCCAACGCTGACATGGTGGGACACACCGGCAATGAGAGTGCCTGTCGCGAGGCCGTGCGCGCCATTGACAAAACACTCTCCATTCTCATTCCGGCGGTCCTCAAAAAAGATGGCGCACTCCTGATTACAGCCGATCACGGCAATGTGGAGGAGCTCTATAACGACGCTACCGGTACTATGAGCACAGAGCACTCCACCAATCCTGTACCGCTGTGGTACATCACCAAGGACAACCACTTGCGCACACCGCGCGAGAAGCACTTCATCCCCAAGGTCGCCGGCCTCCTCTCCGATGTGGCGCCGACAATCCTCTCCATCATGCACTTGGATAAACCGCGCGAAATGAGCGGCCAGGACATCCTCCCTCTCTTCAACGTTCAGAAATAGATGTACAGAAAGACACCGCGCAGAGAACTGTACGGTGTCTTTCTTGCTGCGGCGCACCACCTCATGACACCCATGCAATCCGCCGCGCCGTCAGAAGTGCCAGCTCATCACACACATCCTCGCCAACCGTTAACTTGGCCAGAGACGGGATGGTGTTGGTACAAAACACATGGAGCGCTGCCACCGCATCACGTGACAGTTCAAGGGAGTGCTGTGCCGGTACGCGTGAGGCACGGTAGCACGATGCACAGACAAAACCGCCTTCGCTCAGCACGTATGTATACTGTGCATGCTGTGCGAGACGTCCACCGCACCGCACACACGTTGTCGGGGAGACATGCCACCCCAAGCGTGAGAGTATGTGAAAATACGTACCCTGCGTGACAACGGCGTATGTTCTCCATGAAACCGTGCGCGCGGAGAGCACCTCCATCGTACGCAGATAGGTCAGCAGTGTATCGTACACATCAGTGTGCGGGTCCTCGTCACGCAGCAATTTCTCTGTCGCCGCCACTACACCACGTGCCGCCTCCAGCGCCAGCGCCTCCTCGCGCAAGTGCGCAAAACTCTCCTCGCACAGCGCAAACGTCACCGTCCCGCGCCCGCGATTTTTGGCGATAACGATGTGGCTGCGCATCAGCGGCTCCAGGTGTGGCGCAAGCTTCGCGCCGCTCTTGCGCGCACCGGATCCGCGCACGGTCAGCTTTCCCCGCTCGCGTGTGAAGAGCGTGTACAGCCGGTCACGCTCACCGTAATCCCGATGCGCCAGCACAATTGTCTCACAATTCATCTGCATACCTCCACTATAGCAGACCCGCGCATTGCTTACAGGCAACTCCAGCGCCTCTTGGTCTCAGGAATCCCACCGGTAACACCTTTCCTTCGCAAACTCTTTTGCGCTTTTTATCTTCATAGATTACCGAAATATAGAGCATTTCCTCCGCAGGATACTCGGACAAACTCTCTGTTTCGCAACAGCGTATACTCGCCACCGAGAACGGCATGTTTCCTTCAGCAAGCAGTTTTGACGCCGCTTTCTGCTTCATGGTGCCGGCAGATAAAGCACGCCTCCTCCGCAGGCCGCTCCGATTAACAGTTTCAACGCGCTTCATCGTCGCTAAACTGCGCACGCAGGAGGTGTGTGGCACATGACCATCTCTACCAGCGTGCGCAGAATTGCCTGCTAGAGGATGCGTGCTTATCAATGCTTTCATTGTTTCACCATCTACACAGCACGCTTCAGTGCAAGTGTTACTTCTTGATCATCAATTGCCACCGTCTGCGTGTAGTCCGCGTCGGGGAGCGTGCCGCTTGTAACGGCGGTTGCGAGGGTCTCGTGCGCAATCAAGTCACCGTGCGCGGCAAAAATGTCATCAGCGCCCTCGTGGGCGAGTGTGATGCGGTCGTCCACATTAAATCCGGCCTTTTTGCGCGCTTGCTGGATGTGGCGGATAAGCTCCCGTGCATCACCCTCGCGCTTGAGCTCCGGCGTAATTGTCGTATCCAGCACAACAGCATCGGCAAGCGTCGCATCCGCAACAACATCTTTCACATTCACCTCCTCCTTGATAATCTCCGCCGCCGCCGCTGAGAGGTCATCGGCACGCACATGCAGGCGTGAGAGCGGCTGGCGCACCTTGATGCCCGCGCGTGCACGCACCTCCAGCGCGCGTGTAATCACATCACGCGTGCGTGCCATCTGCGCAAGCACATCGCGATCAATCAACGCCGCGTCCCGCACCGGATAATCCTCAAGGTGCACACTCTCTTTCGCATCAGGCACACCTTGCATGAGATTGCGATACATTTCCTCCGCCATAAACGGCGTAAACGGCGCCATGAGCTTTGCAAGTTCCACCAGCACATAGTGCAGCGTGGTATACGCCGCATTCTTGTCGGCGTCGTCCTCGCTCTTCCAGAAGCGCTTGCGGCTGCGGCGGATATACCAATTGGACAGATCATCCACAAACGGTGCAAACGCGCGCGCCGCCTTGTGCAGCTCGTACGCGTCCATATGTGCCGTCACCGTGCCGATCAGTTCGTGCAGACGCGCGACAATCCACTTGTCCAGTACACTCAGATTGTCATCCTGAACTCGTTTCAGGATCTCATCCCTGTTGGCAGGTGTCCACCCGTCCACATTCGCATACATCACGAAAAAACTGTAACTCTGGCGCAACATGCGGAACAATCCGCGCGCAAGCTCGCCCAATTCCCGCTCGCTGAAATTCAGATTCTCCGCCGCAACCACCGGCGAACTCATCAGGTACAGCCGCAGCGCATCGGCGCCGTACTTCTCCATCATTTCCACCGGATCCGGATAGTTCTTGAGTTTCTTGCTCATTTTCTTGCCGTCCTCCGCCAGCACGATGCCGTTAACAATGACATTTTTGAAGGCATGCGTCGGAGCGTTGTGCTGTGCACCGCCGACCTCCAGCGCACCGGCAAGCACATGCAAGTAATAGAACCACGCGCGCGTCTGATCCACGCCCTCGGCAATGAAGTCCGCCGGGTAGCCGTTGATGAACGCACCGTCCTTGTGCGCACCCTCAAACGGATAGTGCTCCTGCGCGTACGGCATGGACCCGCTGTCAAACCAGGTGTCCAGCACATCCGGCACGCGGCGCATCGTGCCCGCGCAATCCTGCTGCGCACACGGGAATGTCACTTCATCCACAATGTGTTTGTGCAGGTCGTCTATTTTCTGTCCGCTCGCGTCCTCCAGCTCCGCCGCAGAGCCAAACACGCGTTTGGCACTACATGCGTCACACACCCAAATCGGCATCACACTCGCCCAGAACCGCTGCCGTGAGATACTCCAATCCCGCGCACCCTCCAGCCACTTACCGAAACGCCCGTCTTTGATGTGCGATGGCGACCAATTGATATTCTTCGCCGTCTCCAGCAGCGTGTCTTTGATCTTTGTGACCGCCACGAACCAACTGCTTGTTGCATAGTTAATTAGCGGCGTGTCACAGCGCCAGCAATGCGGATAGCTGTGCGCGTACTTTTCTTTGTGAAAGAGCAAGCCTCTGTGCGCAAGGTCCTTGATGACTTCCACATCCGTTGCTTGCACATCGTCTTTCGGCTTGACATGCAGGCCGCCAAGCGGCGCACCAACCGTGTCCTTGATGATGCCGTCCATCCCGACATGCTGAACAAACGGCAAGTTTTTTTCCTTACCCAGCCGCATGTCATCCTCACCAAACGCCGGCGCGATGTGCACAACACCCGTCCCTTCGTCCGTTGTCACAAAGTCCGCCGTGACAACCTTCCAGCCATTCTCTCTGTTCTCCAGCGCTTCATCCTTCGCGTACGCATCGTACAGCGGCTGGTACGACAGCCCTTCCAGATCCGCACCTTTGACGGTTGCAATAATTTTATAATCATCATCGGTAAATACCTTTTCTAAAAGATCCTTCGCCACAATAAAGCGCGCAGGCAAACCGGCTTCTTCATCTTTCTTTTCAATGACACCGTACTCTATATCCGCCCCCACCGCCAGCGCGACATTGCCCGGGAGCGTCCACGGGGTTGTGGTCCACGCAAGGATAAATGTATTCTCACCCACTTCCTCGCCGGCAAGTGTCTGCCCCGGCACAAGGCGAAACCTCGCTGTCACAGACAGGTCTTTAATTTCCTTGTACCCTTCACTCACTTCACTCTGTGAGAGCGTCGTCTCGCAGCGCGGGCAAATGTGCATGCTGCGGTAGTCCTCGTAAATCAGCCCCTTGTCGTACAGTCGCTTAAACACCCACCACACGCTCTCCATGTAGTCGCGATCCATCGTGCGATACGGGTTCTCCATATCCACCCAGCGCCCGAGGCGCGGAATGATCCGCGCCCACTCATCGGCGTACGAGAGCACTTTGGAGCGACACAGTTCGTTGAACTTCGCAACACCGATCTTCTCAATATCCTTCTTTGCCTGCGAACCCATCTCCTTCTCCACGATGTTCTCAATCGGCAAGCCGTGACAGTCCCAGCCCCAGACGCGCTCCACACGCTTGCCGCGCATCGTCCAGTACCGCGGGACAACATCCTTCATCGTCTGCCCGACCATATGCCCATAGTGCGGCAAGCCCGTTGCAAACGGCGGACCGTCGTAAAATGTGTACGCATCCTCCGGTGACCGTGCGTCCACGGACTTCTGGAAGATGTCGTTCTCTTCCCAGAATTTCTGAATGTCCTTTTCCCGCGCATCCACGTGCTTTTTTGGGTCAATGGGTGTGAACATAGGTGGTGTGATTAGGTGATTGGAAGATTAGAAGATTTGAAGATTTGAAGATTGGGGAAAAAACAAAAATCCCCAGCCGTATGTGACTGCGGACGATTGCGCTTCCTGGGCGCGACCGCGGTACCACCGCACTTCGGCGTACTCTCTGCACGCCACACTTCATTGCACGCTGTCACGGGCGCACCCGGCGGGTTCTACTCTCGCGCAGCATAAATAAGTGCGCAATTTCTTCCCGCGGCTCCGTGGTGATCCCCCTGCACCGCAGTGCAAGGCCACATCATCGCCATGTATCTGCATACTACCGCACAATAGCACTCTTTGCAATACAAAAGCACACCGGTGTATGCCGGTGCGCTCTGTAAAGCAATACTTTTTCAAAACCTACTCGTCTTTCTTCTTGTCCAGCTTGTCCAGACCCAAGCCCTTGAAGACATAGTAGACGACAGCAGCGATAATCAGGAAGTTGATCAGCTGCGCCACAAATGCACCGTAGCCAATCGTCGCGTCCCCAATCATAAATGACGCATCGGCAAGCGAGTCCGCACTGCCGAACAACCCGATGATTGGGTTAATGATGTTTGTAACCAACGCCTTGACCAGCGCTGTAACTTCCGCGCCGAGAATGAAGCCGATTGCCAAACCGACAACACCCTGCTCGCGGATGAAATCCAGAAATCCTTGCATAGGCATATTCTGCTTATATGATTACGCTTCTAGTATAGCAAAGATATGTTTCCTTGTGCAACTGTCTACATCTCCGATTTACAAAAATGCCACACAACTCAATGCGCTGTGTGGCATAAGAGGACATGAACTATGCCTTGTACACAATCGGCATACGCCGTCCCGGACCAAATGCACGTGATGTGACCTTGAGGCCAGGCGCCAGCTGCTGACGCTTGTACTCATTGCGATTAATCATGTGCGTGACACGCTCCACAACAGCACGCTCATACCCATGCGCAACGATTGCGTCAACACTCACCTGACACTCCACATACAACTCAACAATGGCATCCAGCACATCATACGGTGGCAACGACTGACTATCCTCTTGACCAGGTGCAAGCTCAGCGCTCGGTGGTTTAGTGAGCGTTGCTTCAGGGATAACGTGCGAACGTTCATTGCGAAAACGTGCCAGTTCATAGACAAGCGTCTTTGGCACATCCGACAAAATCGCAAAGCCACCAACCGTATCACCATAGAGCGTACAGTACCCAACAGCAATTTCTGATTTGTTGCCGGTTGTGATAACCAACGCACCGGTACGATTGCTCACCGCCATGAGCGTAAGTCCACGCAAGCGCGCTTGCACGTTTTCTTCTGTTACGTCACCACCGCCCTTTTCCCAGCCGATGAGTGGCGCAACTGCGCTACCAACAGCATTGTACATCGCACCAATCGGCACAAGCGCAAAGTCAATATTAAGCGCTTCTGCCAGCGCATGCGCATCATCAACACTGCCGGCGGAAGAGTACTTGGATGGCATGCCGATGCCACGTACATGCGCACTCCCGAGCGCGTCCACCGCAATTGTTGCCGCAAGCGCGCTATCAATACCGCCGGAAAGGCCAAGGATTGCACGCGTGAACCCTTGCTTGTGAAAATAGTCGCGCAGACCAAGGACAAGTGCATCGTACAACGCATCATACCCATCATCACTGTACACGCCCAAAGCAACGCCGGATGCATTGGTATCAACACTGTACACGCCACTCTGATAGGCATCACCATGACCAAGCACACGTCCCCATCGGCTAACAACAACACTACGTCCATCAAAGACGAGTGTGTCGTTGCCGCCAACCTGATTG
Organism: Candidatus Moraniibacteriota bacterium; assembly: GCA_027069365.1. Classification (GTDB taxonomy): domain Bacteria; phylum Patescibacteriota; class Minisyncoccia; order Moranbacterales; genus JALVQA01. The sequence continues at coordinate 17,569 of JALXES010000045.1, forward strand.
ACGTACACAACACCACACGCACACCGGCGTGCAATACGCGCAAGGAGCGCCAAACGTACGCGATGTTTGCGCCAATAGTATGGCGATGCATTGATCGTGATGAGAATATCAGGCCGTACACGCGCCACAGAAGCGACAGGGTCAATATGATACAATGCCCGCTCTCCCGTTTCTGCGCCACCCCAAATGTCTTCACAAATAAGGAGCGCCACTTTCTGACCACGATAGGATACAAGCTGAACATCATTTTGTGGTGCCGGGTCAAAGTATCGCCGCTCATCAAAGACGTCGTATGTTGGCAAAAGCGCCTTATGTTGCACAAACACAATCTCGCCGTTAACAATAAATGCCGCGCTGTTGTACACGCCTTTGCCGGGCGCGTCATGCCGCACCGTTATGCCGACAACAAGCGCAACATCGCCAACTGCCGCAACAACACGCGCAAGTGCGTGATCATGTGCATCATGGCGCCAGTTATCCAAGAGCAAATCCTTCGCCGGGTACCCCCAAAGCGCCAACTCGCTGCCAACAACTAATTCAGCACCGCTTGCAACGGCATCTTTGTATGCTGCAATGACCTTGTCGGCATTACCTTCAAAGTCACCAACAATCGGATTGAGTTGTAGCATTGCAACGTTCATTACACACCTCCTCTTAGGTTATGACGTTAAGGTACTACATACGAGGGACACTCCCCTCTTTTCAGTTGCCATCAGAGCGGATAGCACCTCAAAAGAAGGTGGTGCTGCCTGAACATTATCAGAACAGCACCAATGTACCATTCAGTACACCGCTTCCTCACAAAAGGACGCCGTATACCCAAAAACATCCTTGTAGAGGTCTACAGCATCCGGCGCACCGGTGGCCTTGGCAATGTTATCCGACAACTTCACTGCCGGCTTGTCGGCGGCTGCCGTCAATTTCATCACCAAAGAGAGTGGTGCGAGCCCCGGGACGTCATTGCCCTTATTGGTCCCCCAGCCAAAGCCGCCGGACACGCGGCCACTGAACCGCTCTTCCAGAGCGCTCATCTTTTGTGGCGTCAGACCATCGGAGAAAAGGATGAGTTTTTCTCGCGGATTCACATGGAGCGCTTGCCAGCGACGTGCAATCGCCTCGCCAAACGCCACAGGATCTCCACTGTCTTGCCGCACACCGCGCCAGCGCCGCAACCGCTCAGCACCAACAGCATCAAAGAACTGCGCACTACCGTACGTATCCGGCAACATGATGAGCAAATCCTTCCGCGCACCATAGAGCTCTTCCCACTTCTCCAGCACTTCCACTTGCGCGCGCCGCATCGCTGCAGCGCTCTCATGCGCACGCAACGCCGTCAGCGCCATCGGCAACTCATGCGCGTTGGTTCCACGCGCCGGCACGCCGAGTTCCTGCGCTACACGCACATTGGAAACCCCGGCAATACGCTCCGGCAACAGTTCCAACAGCATCTTACTCGTGTGCCGCTCCCACGCACCACTCAAGCGTCGCCGCAAGTCAAACAGCAGAATTGGCCACTGTCCGGTACGCAGCATATTCGCCTTGGCGCGCAGACGCTCCTCTCCCGCAGCGATTACCCGCCGGTGATTGGAGCGCTCATTGCCAAACACGGCGCGGGCACGCAGCTCGCTCACGATGGGCAGCACAATCAGCTCCCACAGCGTGACGTCAAACCACCGCCCACGCGCAACGATGGAGAGTTGCCCATCCTCCGTGACGCTCACGTCCACCGGCGGCAGCCGCAACTCCCGCAGCGCCCGGATAAACGCATCGGGGAACGGAAACAGCTCGCGCAGCATACGCAGCTCCGCCTCATCAAAGCGCAGCAACTGCACATGTGATAACTGCTCACGCAGTGCGGCCACATCAATCTCCTCCGCCAGGCGCACGCGCCGTGTCCGGTTGGTAAATGCAAATACCACATCCAGCTGTGGGAAAAATTTCCAGATAAAGTACAGCATGAAAATCTTGTACGTATCTGTTTCCAGCAGATGTTCAATGATCGGTTTGTCTTTGTGCCAGAGCATTTTCATCACACACCTCCACACTGTTTTTGCAAAAAAGTCAAAGAACTACTAGTGTATAAACAACGCTTGTTAAGGACAATGTCGCATCCTTCTCTACACATGTTGTCTATATAGTGTATTATACACACTATATATTGCCTGTCAAGATGGCATACAAAAGAAAGACCCCATGGAAATCCTTTTCCATGGGGCTCTGCTAACGTCAGCAAAAATGACTAGCTCTCAGTGGCTCCCTGAGCTCATGGCGCTTGGTTGCGCTATTCCACTCAGAACGCTCCGCGAGCTGCCCAGTGTGGTCTTCCTTGACCGCAAAGATTTTGGAACCGGTATATCGTGAATCATCCGCGACGACCAGTCTTGCAATTACTCCCGAATGTCCGTTCCGACGGGAATCAAAAACCTCCACCATCGTGCCGTCATCCAGGTAAGCAGCGGCAATGAAATCCTTTTCCTCATCGCTGCCCTCTACTCTCAGTTTAGGGTATCCATTCCACCCACTTATTACCCAAATCCTCATTGCCCACCTCCCAGGCCACTGAAGCCTTGTTGGATGATGGTGGCGTGGATGGTGATGTACCCCAGCCATCCGATTACCGCCAGAGCGATGAGACCCAGGGCGATGGCGATTCTTGCCGGCCACTGCCGCCGATGTTGACGCCGGAGGACATTGCGGAACTCCTCGGCGTCACCGTTGAGAATAACCTGATTAAGTAACTCGTCTTTTCTCACTTTCCTTCTCCTGTTGTTAAAGGACAACTAAACAATACCCTCACTTGACAAGTTTGTCAAGGCGTGCTGTGAGTTGTGTGATGCCGGCGTCCAATGTTTCGTACACCGGCACACCGTAGCGCTGACATGTTACCACAACGTTGCCGTGCCGGAAGTATCCGGGCGGACACACGACGATGAGTTTACCGCTGCGCATGTGCAGCCCCAATTCCAGTAAGCTGATCGGGGCGCGCGTTGCCGAATCAAGGTACAGAAAGATGATGTCCGCACAGTCCAAGCCTGCCAGCTCCCACTCCACTTGCGCACGAAACCGCGGGTCATCAGCGGTCGTGCCGACATCTGCATCCCAGTTGTCGCGCCGCGGATTCAGCAGCGTGCCGGAGTGGGAGGCAAGCGCTGCTGCAACACGCTCCTGCCAGTGCGTCGCCGCCCCCATCTCAATAGACCCCGCCAAAAACACGACCGGTGCTGTGGGTATGTAATTTTCCGGTGCGTGGATGTGATGCATAGTGTGACATGTGCTCATGAGT
>JALXES010000046.1 GCA_027069365.1 Candidatus Moraniibacteriota bacterium
CGGATAGCGCGTGAGCAATGCGCCGGTTGCGTCCGCGAGGAACTCCCGCTTGCGCGAGATGACCATCTGGATGAGCATTGCCGCTACCGGCGCCAGTACCGTTGCCAGCACACCGAGGATGACGAACGCCGGGTGCTGGCGATTGTCGCTATCACCGCCGCCGAATATCATCCCGTTGCGCACCCAGTCCGCCGCGATAGAGATAAAGCCCGCCATCACCACCGCAATGGTCATCACGAGCATGTCGCGATTGCCAATGTGACTCATCTCGTGCGCTGCCACACCCTCCAGCTCCGTGCGGTCCAGCCGCTCCAGCAGCCCGCGCGTAAATGCCATCGCCGCGTGCTCGGGGTCGCGCCCGGTGGCAAACGCGTTCATCTGCCGCTCCTCCATGATGTACAGTTTCGGCATTGGCAACCCGGCAGTAATCGCCAGGTTCTCCACAATGGTATACAACTCCGGCGCTTCTTCCTTGGTCACCGGGTGCGCGCCTTGCATCTTGAGCACGGCTTTGTCACTGTGCCAGTACGACCAGATTGCCATGCCGGCGCTAAACGCCACCATGACATATAGGATCATGCTGTTACCAAAGTACCCTGCCAAGAAGTAGCCGAACGCAATGAAGAGTATCAGGAACGTGCCCATGAAGAACCACGTCTTCATGATGTTCTCGCTCTGGTGTGTGTAGATTGATTTCATAGTGCTATTCATCATTATCTGTAGTCCTATTATACACTATTTTTCCATTGTCATTGTATTTTAGCAGTCATTGCGAGGACGTGCATTGCGCAAGCAATGTACTGACGAAGCAATCTCGTACATTTTCTACTGTCATTGCGAACGCCGGTGAAGCAATCTTGTGCTTCTGTGATGGAGATTGCTTCGTTGCTCCGCTTCGCTGCGCGCCTCGCAATGACAAAGAGATGTGACGCCTGTCCACCTCTGGCGGGCTTCAGGACCTCGTTATCCCTCAAACGCATCCATATCAAATGTATCTGCTACGGTAAATACGCCTACGCGCGTGCGGCGCAGTGCGCTCATGTATGCCCCGGTGTCCAGCGCCTCGCCGATATCACGCGCAAGTGCACGGATGTATGTCCCCTTGCCGCAGACGATGCGCAACTGCACATCCGGGTACACATACGCAAGCACCTCAATCTGTGCAATGTGCACCGGTCGCGGTTGGAGCACAACATCCTCGCCACGGCGTGCTTTCGTGTACGCGCGCTCACCGTCTTTTTTAAGTGCGCTAAAGGCTGGCGGCATTTGCAGGATGTCTCCCTCAAACTGTGCACACACACGCAGTACATCCACATCCGACGGCACGCTGACACCGGCGCGCTTGACGATTGGCCCCTCTGCATCATCCGTGGCACTTGTGGAGCCCAGCGTCACGCGCGCCACATACTCCTTGTCTGCGCTGACGTACTGTGCAATCTCTCGTGTATACGCGCGCCCCACTGCGATGACCAGCACACCACTCGCCAACGGGTCCAGCGTGCCGCCGTGCCCGACTTTGATGTTCTTCTCGCCCAATGTCTGCCGCGCCCATTTCTTGACAATCGCCACCGCACGCGCGCTGCTGATGCCCAATGGCTTGTCCACGGCAAAAACCCCCGGTACGTCCGGCATGTCTTGCTCCCGTGCGGATTGGTGTTTCTGTGTCATATATGCAAACAACGCTATACGGATAGTATAGCATTGTTGTGGTGCCCGAGGCCCTGAAACCTGCCTATCCGGCAGGCAGGTCTCAGAATCTCCCGCGATTGCTTATGCACCGGCTGTATCACCGGCCGTGTCAGGTGATTGC
>JALXES010000047.1 GCA_027069365.1 Candidatus Moraniibacteriota bacterium
GAGATGCGAAGGACGCGGCTGATATCGCGCGCGATGACCCGGATGCGCTGGTACGCCTGGTGCAGAGCGCGCGCAATGCACTAGAGGTGTTGTTTGCACAGGCGCGTGCAACACATGACGTTACCGACCCGGATGCACGCAGCGCACTGGTGCGTGCACTTGCGCCGTTGGTTGCCGCGCATGAGTCCCGCGTGGACCGCGAGTACTGGGCGCAGCAATTGGCGCAACACGCCCAGATTTCGCTGACAGCAGCCCAGGAGGCGGTGGAGCATGCGCACACAGATGCGCAGCCACGTGCACGTGCGGTGGCGACCGAGGAGTGCGACGGTGCACAGGGGCAAGCACAGACGCCGCAGCACACCAATCGCAGCGAGGCGCTTTTGGCGCGCGTACTGTCACTTGCGGCACAGTCTGACCGGGCGTTTGCCGCACTGCTGGAGCAGGACATTCCGGTGCAATTTCTGACGGAACACGCGGCGCTGCACGCACTCATGATGGCCGGGGCAACCGGTGCGTCCTCCTATGCTAGCGCGCTATCAACGATAGATGACCGCACCATTGCTGCAGCGCTGGCACATGTGATGCAAACACACAATGCGGAAGCGACAGAGATGGTGGCAACAGCCACACCGGAAGAACTCGCCAAAGAAGTGGCGTCACTCGTGCGTCTGATGGTGGATGCGTGGCACAAAGAACAGCGCACGCGGCTCATCGCTGAGCTTGCCCAGGCGGAAGCTGCCGGCGACCACCAGCGGCAGAAAGAGATTTTGAGTCGTATCCAGGCGCTGATGACATAGACGTTAGACGACAAGATGTGCTAGGCTGAGAGTAGTGGTTCTTTTTGAGATTTAGAAAAAGGAGGGCAGAGAGATGACACAAATTTTTTTGGAGGGCGGAACGACATTTCTTGCGTTTGGAGAGGATGGCGTCTACAGGGATATTGTCATAGGGGAGGATGCAGATGTCCCTCTCCGAGAGAGTCCGCTAGGGGCAGCCTTTCGCGAGATTGTGCTGGGATTTGAAGATGTGGAGTATGTGGTCACGGTCCCGGCAAATGATATAGAAGGAGAGAATGAGGGTATTTCGCTCCTTGCAGAAGTCGTTGCGACGCGACCGCTGCGGCTCTATGATGCTTTCTCTGGCAGGAAGTTGCCGGGGCTGCACAAGGGGAAGGGTTTTGTGCTACGGCACAACCCGGATAACAGCATGCTCGTTGCCTTTCGGTGGGGTGACGGCTACACCGCGCGTGCGACCGTGCGTGCAGGCTCGTTGAAACGATGTTGAAACTTATACAAAACCGCCGGCACAACGGATGTGCGGCGGTTTTTATCTTTCGTGCCCGGTGCCTTGTAGAAATTCCATTGCTGGGGTAGTCTGAAGAGGAAGTAACATGCAACATATCTATGAAAATCAAAACAGGTGTTGTTATCGGGGTCTTTGTGCTGGGCGCTTATGCACTGCACGCCTATTGGACGACATACAACACGCCGGCGTTTGAGAAATTGTGGGGCGTCATTCCAACCACACGTTTTATCCCACTGTACGAGCGTAAGGTGTCGACGCAGCAAGTATTGAAAATCGGGGTTATCACCGACACACAGGTGCACCCCAATCGCGTCGTGCGTGCTGACAAGCGCCCGGAGGCGGAGCGCTATCTGGGTTCAAGCAAGGACGCGCACCCGTTGGCGTTGTTTCATGAGAACATGCGGGCATTTGCGCCGGAAATCATCATCCATGTTGGAGACGTGATTGAAGGAACGAATGACGAGGACTACGT
>JALXES010000048.1 GCA_027069365.1 Candidatus Moraniibacteriota bacterium
CACGGATGAGGAAACAGGACAGACAATTCTGGCCGGGATGGGTGAGCTGCACCTGGACATCATCATTGATCGCCTTAAGCGTGAGTTCCAAGTGGAGGCAAACATTGGTGCACCACAGGTGGCGTACCGTGAGACAATCACCAAAGCTGTGGAAGCGGAGGGCAAGTTCGTCAAGCAGTCCGGTGGACGCGGACAGTATGGTCACTGTTGGGTGCGTCTGGAGCCGGGTGAGGAAGGCAGCGGCTTTGAATTCGTGGATGAAATCAAGGGTGGCGTGATTCCACAGGAGTACATCAAGCCGGCAGCCAAGGGTATTGAGGAAGCGATGGAGAACGGTGTCATCGCCGGTTATCCGATGGTGGACATCAAGGCGACACTGTACGATGGGTCCTACCACGATGTGGACTCCTCGGAAGCAGCGTTCAAGATTGCCGGGTCTATGGCGTTCAAAGCGGCGGCGCAGAAGGCAAACCCCGTCCTCTTGGAGCCGATTATGAAGGTGACAGTGACGACGCCGGAGGAGTTCATGGGCGACATCGTCGGCGACATCAATGCCAAGCGCGGCATGATTAAGGAGATGAATGATCGCGGCGAGGGTGCCTCAGCAGTCAAAATCATTGAAGCGGAAATCCCGCTCTCCGGCATGTTTGGCTACGCAACACAGCTGCGCAGCATGTCGCAGGGGCGCGCGAACTACGCCATGGAGTTTGGGCACTACGCACAGGTGCCACAGAATGTTGCTGAAGAAATTGCCGGCGCAAAGGCCGCGGCATAGCAACCGAAGCACGTGAAGCATCACACAAGACCACGCAGCTGCACAGCGCGTGGTTTTTGTGTGGATGAAAGCAGTTTGCAGTGTGGTGCAATAGAAGTATGACAAGGCATTTGACAGAAAAAATACATCAGGTGTATCATGGAGTCATGAGGAATATTGTAGACAACGTGCTCGCAATTGTGCTTCCCCTCGTGGAAGTGTAGTTTGCGTCGGGTTGTCTCGTATTCCTTGCAACACCCGACCACTGGTCGGGTTTTGTTTTTACCAGCTTCTCAGCAGGCAAACATCCTGTCGGGAAGCAACACCAACCGGGGTGCCGGTGTGAGGAGCGATCCTTCTCAGCCACCGGGGGCCCTTACCGGTAGGGGCTTGTCGGGCCATGTCCGACCACCGCGACCAATTCAGCGGCAGTGATAACCACTCCTGCCGCTTCTTATTTGCCAAGTAGCGTGTTTGATGCTACTATTTCGTTAGCGAGAACAAACCGCACACGCGGTTTTTTACATGGCAATATATGTTATGTATTGCATTGGAACTTAGCCAGCGCTTCTCTTTCTTGCGTGGGCAACAAGGAGAAGTATTGGAAAAAAGTCTACACACCTCCGCACACAGAGTGTGTACCCGAGAGACATTTTCCAATGGCAGTTCACTCGTCCTTCTTTCTGTCCCATGAGAGACTCGCTGCAGATTGCTCTTTGTTCGTACCTATGCAAAATGCTCTCAGACACACACTCTCTGTACGTCACCTGAGAGATAAGCATGGAGTGCATAGTGAGATATATAATCCTTCTATTTGATAAACTTTCACAGCTTATGGACATTCGCAACATCGCCATTATCGCGCACGTGGACCACGGCAAGACGACGCTGACCGACGCGATTATGAAGCAGACCGGCATGGTGGACGAGGGTGCCAGTATGGACACCGATGCGCTGGAGCAGGAGCGCGGCATCACGATCTACGCCAAGAACGCGTCATTTGAGTACAAGGGCACCAAAGTG
>JALXES010000049.1 GCA_027069365.1 Candidatus Moraniibacteriota bacterium
GACGGACACAGCCGTGCAAGCGGACACGTGGCACACTGCGGCGCGCGCTTCGTACACACTGCAGAGGCAAAATCCATCAGCGCGCTATGCCAGTCACGACTGCGCCCGTGTGGCAGCATCCACGTGGCGGCTTGTTGCGTGGTGCTCACAGCACGCGCATCCGTCGCGTGCCACCGGGCAAGGAGCCGTGCGATGTTCACATCCACTGCCGCAACGTCCGCATTGCGCCCAAACGCCAGAATTGCACGCGCGGTGTATGGTCCGATGCCGGGCAATTGCTCACATGCTTTCGGTGTGGTCGGCACACGCCCGGCATGGTCACGCACAATCATCTGCGCGCACCGGTGCAGATTGAGCGCGCGCCGATTGTAGCCCAATCCGCGCCACTGTCTGAGCACCTCTGACTGCGGTGCCGCGGCAAGTGCACGCCACGAAGGAAACGCCGCGATGAACACCTTGTACTTATCATACACCGTTGCCACAGTGGTCTGCTGGAGCATGATTTCGCTCACGACAATGTGGTACAGCGTCGTGCGCGCACGCCGCCATGGCAAATCGTGTCGCCCATACTGCTCATACCATGCCAGAATTCTGCGCTGGATTGCGCGGCGGGTGTGTGGGTGCATAGGTTAGTGTCCTGTCATCTGCTAGAGCACGCGCGCAGCCACGTCTTTGAGGATATCCGCACTTGCACGCAGCTTGTGCGCTTCATCATCGCTGAGGTGGATGCACAGCTTCCCGAGAATGCCACCGCGCCCCACCACCGCCGGCAGGCTGAGACAGATATCGCTCACACCATACTCACCTTCCATAATGTGACTGACCGGCAGCACCGTGCGCTTGTTGTAGAGAATGGCTTCAATCAGGTGCGCCGCACCGGCGCCAATGGCGTAGTATGTGGACTGCTTGCCCTCAATGATTGTATATGCCGCATTGCGCGCGCGACTGGCGAGACGCTCTTTTTCCTCTGCAGAAAGCTCCTCGCATGTGCCCAGGCGCATGTTGCCAATCGCCGCTGTGCTCCAGAGCGCGAACTCGCTGTCGCCGTGCTCACCAATCATATAGGCGTGGATGCTCTTGGGATTGATCTTCATCTCCTCGCCGATGAGGTGTCGCAACCGCGCGCTGTCCAGAATTGTCCCCGTGCCCATTATCTGAAACTTCTTCTCCGGGTACATGTGCACGGCCAGATACGTCAGCACGTCCACCGGGTTGGTCACTATTACCACGACCGCATCCGGGTTGGCATCAAACACCTGTGGCAAAATCTCCTTCATAATTGCAGCGTTCTTTTGCACCAGGTCAAGGCGCGTCTCGCCCGGCTTCTGCGCGGCGCCGCACGTGATGACCACGACGCTGCTATCAGCACAATCAGCGTAGGTGCCTACCTTGACAGTCGTGGCGCCGGCAAACGGCACAGCGTGCTGCAAATCCATGACTTGCGAAGCTACCAGCTTTTCGTTGATGTCAATCAGTGCAATCTCCTCGGCAATGTCTTGGAGTACCAGACTGTAGGCAGTGGTGGACCCCACCATCCCGGCGCCGATGATTGTGACTTTGTTGTGGCTTTGACTCATAGAACGTCTTGTTTAGAAAAAGTGAAGGACATCACGCACCGTGACCACCGCCATAAGCACGATGAGCGCGATGAAACTCACACCGTGTACGATGGCTTCCACATTGCGATTGACCGGCTTGCCGCCGCGCAGCTTTTCAATCAGCACAAAGAGAATGCGCGCGCCGTCCAGCGCCGGGAT
>JALXES010000050.1 GCA_027069365.1 Candidatus Moraniibacteriota bacterium
CTCCCTGGAGGAGACGCAGGTAGACTCACCGTACAACACGTACAAACATGTTGGGTTGCCACCGGGACCGATTGGCAATCCCGGCCTCTCCGCATTGCGCGCCGCTGTCTATCCGGCACAGACAGACTATCTCTACTTCCTGAATAACGCAACAACGGGTAAGACGGTCTTCTCGCGCACCTACGATGAACACCTCGCCAACAAGAGTCGCAACGGGCTATAGCACCCTCCATCGGCAATACCGCATCACAAAACGCGATAGTGTGACGGTACAATTTTTGACAATATTACCGGTCTATGTTAAATTAAAGACCGTTAGCAGACTTAGAGACAACCTATGCCAAAAAAGACGCAAGGAGGTGCTTATGGCGACTTCTTTGAACAAGTTGTACGTGATTTGCCGGAGCGTTCGCGCGAGGTATTGCGACGACGTTTCGGGATTGACCCCAATGCACCACAGACATTAGACAGTATCGGTAAGAAATACGGTCTGACACGCGAGCGCATTCGTCAGATTGTGGACAGCAGCGTAGAGGCTGTCAGGGAAAACACGCCACAGCATGTTGCGGAAAAAATCTATGTGCCACTTGAAAGTGAGGTAAAGAAGCGCGGCAATATCATGCTGGAGGATGAGCTCGTGCAAACGGTTGCGTCAGAGGATACGACCGAGCAGGGGGCGGTGCGGTTCTTCTTGGAGACGGCAGAAAACCTCAATCGCCTCAAGCGCAAGGATGTGCTCAAGACGGTGGTGCACGTAGAATTTGACGAGGCACAGTGGGAGCGTGTGAAGGACGTGGTCAAGGCAATTCTTGCGGATGTCAAGGAACCGCTGGCGCATGATATCTTGCATGAGCAGTACTGCAAGCACAAAGAAGGCGATGAGCGTGTTGATGAGGAGTTGCTGCATCACTACTTGCAGCCGGTTGTGGACATTCAGAAGAATCCGTTTGGACGGTGGGGGATGGCGCACTGGCGCGATGTGACGCCGCGCGGTATCCGTGAGAAGATCTATCTCATCCTCAAGGAGCACGGTGAGCCGATGCACTTCCGTGATATTGCGGCCGCTATTGATAAGTACAAGCTCAACAAGCGTCCGGGGATAAAGACCAATGTGCAGACGGTGCACAATGAGCTCATCAAGGATCCGCGGTTTATCCTGGTGGGGCGCGGTCTGTACGGCCTGGAAGAGTGGGGGTACACGCCGGGGACAGTGCGTGATGTCATTGCTGCCATCCTCACACAGCACGGCGGTGGCCCAATGAGCACGGAGGAGATTGTGGCAGAAGTGCTCAAAGTCCGTAATGTGCGCAAGATGACGATCATTGTCAACCTCAATCAATTCTTCAAAAAAGTGGGTCGCGGCATTTATACGCTGCCGGACAACATGGATGCGCTGACGTCACGCGGCAGGAAGCGCGGCCCCAAGAAGGGTGCGCGGCGCGCGCGATAGCGCGCTGCTTCTGCGCAATAAAAGCGGGGGATGTTGTGGTATACTGTGAAGTGTACCGCTTTTATTTTTTCCGCGCATGGAGGCTTTTGCTGTTTTTGGACAACTCTTTGATCAGTTCGCACTCATTGCCGATGTATTTCGGTATGTGTGGTTTTTGCTGCTGCCGCCGATTTTGTACTATCTGTTTCGGCCGATTTGGATTGAGTACATTGCAGATGTCTATGCGGATACGGTGCCCTTTGATA
>JALXES010000051.1 GCA_027069365.1 Candidatus Moraniibacteriota bacterium
AATGCACAACACCATACTGCTGCCCATTCATCACCGGCGTTGCAGCATCAAGCAGAAGCACTTCCGTACCATCAGTACGTGCAGCAGTGACAGAGATACTCTCCGGCGCACGTGTGTGTGGCGCGAGGTGGAAACTTATGCCACTGACGCGTGCCGGCTGTTCAAATGCAATTGTCAACACTGTCGGTGTCGGCGCATCCTGTGGCGCGCGGTCATACTGCACAAATCCTGCCGGCAGCGCCAGGCGCGCGCTCACATCTGTCCCTTGCATATCTGTCACGTGAAACGGTGTGCTGCGCAGCCGCGCCTGTTCCTGCACAACACGCGCCGGAACAGTCGCCTGCGTTGTTGTGTCCTGCACGAGAACGGCATCACGCTCCATGTGAGGGAGCGTCGCGTCATCATAGACCGCTACAAGTGTCGGGACCGTAAGTGCTGTGAGTGGCGCAACGTGCAGGACCGTACGGAATGCGCTGCGCTGTGCGAGGCGCGCATCGTCATCAGCGTGCGCCGTGACCAGAAGCCCACTTATCCCTATGAAGACAATGCTGCTTATGAGGCGTCTGTACATAGGCATGCTACGTTGCTGTTGGTGATGTCTGACGCGCGAGAAATGCTGTGCTGATAAACAACACGCCAACCACAAAGAACGTCACCACCTTCGCCGCCATCGCCATCGCCCAGAAATCCACCAGAAACAATCGCGCTGCCACAGCCATAAGGAACGCGCTCCCAAACGCCTTGTATGGCGTATAGTCATCGTGCCCGCCTTTGATGTACAGGACAACGCCCACGAGCGTATAGAGCACGAGTGCCGCGAATGTCCCAAGCGCATCGCCCAGCAACATGTGCGCCCCCATCCAGAGACCGATGCTCGCATACAGCGCACCAAGTGCGGCAAAGATGCGTACAATGACAACGTGAAATGTGTCAGTGCGCGCACGTATCACACCACCCAGCGGCACCGTCGTCACAACAGCAGCAACCGTAAACGCACCGGCTGCAACGGCAAGCAAGACCATCAGGTGACTGATGCCGTCGGAAAGTGTGTAGTAGACACTGGCAAGCGTCCCAAAGGATAGTGCGGCGGACACACTCGGCAGCGACATATTCAGCGGCACGAGGTAGAGCACAAACGCACCATGATAGAGCGCTGTGGACACAGCGCTGCGCACACCGGAGAGCTGCGTATGCACAAACCACACGGCAGCACTGATTAGCATGCTTGTCTCAATCGTCACAAACACCGCCAATGTCGTACCGTGGAACACCAGCGCCGTCGCAGCAAAAATCAGCGCCACTGCCACGCCGGCATAGACAATACTCACACCGAGCGTCTGTGGCACACGGCGAATCATGTACACGCCCCACGCTGCGACCAGCGCCCCAAACACCAGTACAATCGCCTGTGCACTTGCCGGCACAATCATCATCGTCCATGTATAAAACGCAAGCCCTATGGCAGCTGCTGTGAACGCATCGCTTACCACCGTGCGACGTGATACCAACACAATACCGACATGTGCACAGTAAAAGAGCGTGGCAAACAGCGCCATGAAGAGGATGTTGAACGCCGTCTTCTCAAAGCCGTACAGGCCGCCAAGAATGACAGTATAGAACAGCACCGCCAGCACATTCATCAGCAAGAGGTCGCGCCATGTGCTGCGTACCACACTTGCCACCACACCGCATGACAGCACAAACAAATACAAGAAAATGATGTGCAGCGTGAGGGCGTTGTACATCAGAAGAGGTAGCAACGCTGCAAACAGAAATGACGTCACCACCAGCATCTTGCGCGCAAAGATGCGTCCTACCTCCGCCACAAAAGCCACAACAAGCAACATCGCAAACAGTGCCACTGCCGCCGGGAACAGATTGTAGTTGATGCCGGCAAGTGCCGCCATGAGTACCGTGATGACACCCACAAAGAGCAGGACACTGCCTTGCGTGAACGATACGCGCATGCGCCGCGCGCCGTATGCCAGCAGCGCACCACCAAAGATGAGCGCCAGCGTCACGCGCCCCACCGGTCCGATGATGTCGTTAACAAACGCATACGTCACCGCCCACCCCACGGCCGCCAGCACGAGAAGCGCACCCACCTTCATCGGCCACTCGTGCATAAACCACCGCCGGAATACACTAAGCGGGTCCGGTGTGTGTCCTTGCGCCGATGCGCCATGCTGCCGTATAGAAGAGCGTCCCTCCTGTGGTTGTGTAGCAACAAGCCTCTCCAGGAAATCGTCCCGCGTGGAGGCACTTGACTCCTCCGCTTCTCGTGCGACCGACGCCGCTGATTGTGGTACCGTCGCAGTCGCTGGCGCCGCCGATGACGTGTGTTCTATTGGCGCGGATGCGCGCCGCTCCAGACGGTCCAGCTGCCGTTGCATGCGCGTCAGCGCTCGGGTAACCGTCACAAAGAGCAGCACAAGTGTGAGAAAGTTTATCACAGACATCGTATATTGTTTTAGTGGTTCTTACGCTCTTTCTTTTAGTATACAGGACGCTCCTCTCCACCGCCAGCGTCCAGGTACTCCTGCAAGAGAATGCGCGCCGCCTCCGCATCATCATCAGCGCCCTTCTTGCCGGAAGCAACACGACCGGCACGCGCCATTTTTGTCGTAAACATTTCATCCACGCAGACAACTTGTACAGCAGGAAACAGCGCCGCAAGCTCCTTAGCAAACGCATGTGCGTACGCACCGGTATTGCCATGCCCTCTATGCACCGGCACACCCACAACTATCACTGTCACGCCGTGCGCTTCCACAATCTCCGTCAGGACATCATACACGTCCGGCGTAGTGGGAATAATTGCGTGCGCGTGCGCAATGCGCGTCTCACCATCCGCAAGTGCCACGCCGATTTTCCGTTGCCCCCAATCAAGTCCGAGATACTGTTGCATAATTAACCCCTCATAAATAAACCAAAAACTTGCCGCACAGGAATATTTCTCTTCTGTATATGCCAATATGTTTGAAGAGCGCGCCACTCTCCAAAAAAATATGTATCTTGTGTTGGGCGCACGTATTTTTTTGGAAAGAGTGGCGACGCGATGAGTCTTGGCATGTACAGAAGAGAAGTGTTCCTGTGAGAATAATGCCAATTCCTCGCTCACGCTGTACAACTAAATCTCC
The DNA here is from genome assembly GCA_027069365.1 of Candidatus Moraniibacteriota bacterium. Lineage (GTDB taxonomy): Bacteria > Patescibacteriota > Minisyncoccia > Moranbacterales > JALVQA01. The sequence goes on from JALXES010000051.1 coordinate 3,141, forward strand.
TCTCCCGCACGCAGCGTCAGCACCTCATACCCATCCTCCGTCACGAGCACCGTGTGTTCCCACTGTGCGCTCAGCGAACCATCCATCGTCTCCACCGTCCAGTTGTCATCCAACACCTTTGTGTGATAGTCCCCGGCGTTAATCATCGGCTCAATCGTAAAAATCATGCCCGGTACAAGTGTCATGCCGGCACCGCGCCGACCATAGTGTAGCACTTGCGGCTCCTCGTGGAAGCTGCGCCCAATACCGTGCCCGCAGTAGTCGCGCACCACACTAAACCCCTGTGCCTCTACAGAGGATTGGATTGCAAAGCCAATATCCCCCAAGTGCGCGCCGGGGCGCACAGCGCGAATGCCGCGCACCATCGCCGTGTATGCTACATCCACCAGCCGTCGCGCTTCCGGTGCCACATCACCGACCATCACCATTACGCTCGTGTCCCCATGGAAGCCGTCCTTCTTGGTCGTTACGTCAATGTTGACAATATCACCATCGCGCAGCGCGCGGTCGCTTGGAATGCCGTGACACACGACATTGTTCACCGACGTACACACACTCTTGGGAAAGCCGTGGTAATTCAGCGGCGCCGGCGTGGCATGTTGTACGTTGACTGTATAGTCATGCACCAGTGTGTTAATCTGGTCTGTCGTCATGCCGGCTCTGACCTGCGGCACTACCCACGTCAAAAGTTCCGCCGCCAGCCGCCCCACTGTGCGCATCGTCTCAATTTCCTGTGGTGTTTTGACAAGACCATTCATATACCTCCACCCTACACCACCACGCGCATTTAGGCAAAAACAAAAACCGCTCCGTGCGGTTTTTGTCTGTCAAACGTCCAAGTTTGTGACGTTCTTGGCGTGGGTTTGGATGAACTTGCGCCGCGGCGCCACGTCATTGCCCATGAGGATGTCAAACATGCGGTCCGCTTCTTCCGCATCGTCAATGGTTACCTGGTACATCATGCGCGTCTCCGGATCCATCGTCGTCTCCCACAACTGCTCGGGATTCATCTCACCCAAACCCTTGTAGCGCTGGATGGTGACATTACCTTTCTTCTTGACGCTCCCATCCGCATCGTCCGAGCGTGCCGCGTTCTCATCATCGTCAATGCCCAGCTTCTTGAGCAGTGCGTGCTTCTGCGCCTCTGTGTACACATAGTGCACTTGCTTGCCTTTTTTGATTTGGTACAGCGGCGGCTGCGCGATGTAGATGTGACCGGCGCGCACCAACGGCTCAAAGTAGCGGTAGAAAAATGTCAGCAGCAGCGTCCGGATGTGGCTGCCGTCCACATCGGCATCCGCCATCAGGATAATCTTGTGGTAGCGCAACTTCTCAATATTGAACGTGTCCCCAATACCGGCACCCAGCGCGATAATCATCGGCTTGAGCGTCTCCGACTTTACAATCTTATCCAGACTCGCTTTTTCCACATTGACCAGCTTCCCGCGCAGCGGCAGGATTGCCTGAAACATTCGGTCGCGTCCCTGCTTGGCGCTACCGCCGGCAGAGTCACCCTCCACGATGTACAGCTCGCTATCCTCTGCTTTGCGGCTGGAGCAGTCCGCCAACTTGCCCGGTAGCGTGAAGCCCTCTAGCGCACCCTTGCGCAGTACCGCATCCTTGGCAGCGCGTGCCGCAATCCGCGCGCGCGCCGAGAGCAGGCACTTCTCAATAATCGCCTTGGCGTCCTTGGGGTGCTCCTCAAAGTACTGCATCAAGCCCTCCGCCACGACGCTGCTGACTGCACCGCGCACTTCCACATTGTTGAGTTTCGCCTTGGTCTGTCCCTCAAACTGCGGGTCGGTAATTTTGACACTGATGACTGCTGTGAGCCCCTCGCGCACATCGTCCGCCGTGAGGTTGCCGTCCTTCTCCTTCAGGATGTTGTTCTTCTTGGCGTACGTATTGATCACCCGCGTGAGTGCCGTACGAAAGCCCGCAACGTGCGTGCCGCCTTCCGGGTTGTAGACGTTGTTGGCAAATGCGTACAGGTGCTCCTTGAATCCCTGCGTGTACTGCAGCGAGACCTCCACGGCAACACCATCGTGTTCTCTCTCTACATAAAACGGTGTTGAATTGCGCACCTCTTTGCCACGGTTCAAAAATGTCACAAACGACACAATACCGGCGTCAAAGTAGAAGCCATGTCGCTGTGGGTGTGCCGCTGCGCGCGATGGGTCTTCCGGGTCGCGCAGGTCCTCAATGATAAAGCGAAACCCCTTCGTCAGGTACGCCTGCTGGCGCAAGTGGTCCACAATCTTCTTGAAGCTGAAGTTCGTATCCGGGAAGATTGTCGGATCCGGACGAAACGTAATCGTCGTGCCGGTGTCCTTCTTGCTTGCTGCTTTGCCGACCGCCTTCACCGTGCCCTGCGCCTTGCCGGCTTTGTACTCCTGCCGATAAATCTTGCCGTCGCGCTTGACCTCTGCGCGCGTGTACTCTGAGAGCGCATTGACCACCGACACGCCGACGCCGTGCAGACCGCCGGAAACTTTGTACCCGCTCTCTTCGCCACCAAACTTCCCACCGGCGTGCAGCACCGTCATCACAGTTTCCAGTGTGGATTTCTTGGTCTGCGGGTGGATGTCCACCGGAATGCCGCGCCCGTCGTCACTGATAGACACCTCATTGCCCGGCAACAGTGTAACACGACACACGGTTGCGTAGCCACCCATCGCCTCGTCAATCGCATTGTCCACCACCTCCCAAATCATGTGGTGCAAGCCCTCCAGACCTGTGCCGCCGATGTACATGCCCGGGCGCTTG
>JALXES010000052.1 GCA_027069365.1 Candidatus Moraniibacteriota bacterium
TTTTCATTATATCCTATTTGAGCGCAAAATAAAAAACGCCGGTGCGATGAGCGGCGTTTAGGGGCGTGCGCTAGATTTTTTGTGTGCGCTTTCCCGATTGTTGGAGCTACTCCTTTTGTGGAGTGGTCTCCTTGTACCGCGCCCTCTTTAGCGGGGCGCTTGAGATGCGATCACCTCCTCAGGCAGTATATTCTATCTCTTCGTGGGTTCTGACTTCCCTGCGTCCCGGAAAGCGTGCCTTGTTGTGGCGCGTTTCCGACGTGGATTCAGTGTCCACATCCCCACACATTGTCGTGACCGTGACAGGCGGTGGTGTATTCCCGCCTGTTTCGGTTTCTGCGAGAGGGTCGTCGCCGACCTTAGTGTCAGCGACCTCCCTCTCAAAAAGATGAGAAAATAACATTTCGGGCCTCCTGGCTGTTGTGAACGACGCTTTCATTGTATACCCAGTGTGATGTTTCTTGCAAGTGGTAACGCGCTGTTTCCCTTGTCGGCAAAAAACAAAAAACTTCCGGGAGAGGCGTAACGTGTGAAGAATGATACTTCACACTGCCCTCTCACACGGAAGCCAAGAAAAAGGCTATCCTTTTTGACGGTACTCAAGTGCAAACAGTGCTGCATTGAGTGCCGCAATGGTGAGTGCTGCCGTCGCCATAGCGGAGCGCCATGCCGGCATAAGAATGAGCGCAATAAGCGCCAGCCCCAGTGCTGTCTGACGCACGACGACCCAGGTATGGCCCTGGATTTCAATGCGCATGCCGGGAAGTCTTTCGTGTTGATCCCGGAGCATGCGTCCCTCATTGATGTATCTTGTCTCAACGGAAATCGTCCACGCCTCGGTCAGTGCCATCGCAAACGAGGTGATAATAATCCAATAGTTCGGCAACATGGTTATGATTACGGCGAGTGTTGCCATCCTTAAGAGGGCGTCTCTGCCCCAGTCCAGCACCTTTCCCACGCGGGAAAAGGTGCCGGTAACGCACGCGATGTGTCCATCAAGCACATCGCTCAAAACACCAACAATTGTCAGCATCGCCGCAATGGCGGTGTGTCCTGTGGACATTGCCGGCGGGATGCCGATAATGGCAACGATACCGGTAGATGTCACAGCGTTCGCCAGCGTAAAAACGTTGTCTGTAGAGTTCTCTGCAGACGCGTTCCCCGTTCCCTGGCAGACGCGCCAGAGTTTCTGGAAAAATCTCATGACCACTCTCCTCCGTCTCGGTTGTTAAAGATAACTCATAGTAAGCGCAAAAATAGTGATGTGTCAATATTAAAAAGGCCCCGGGGAGCGGTGGTGCTACTAGCACTCGTTCTCACTTCCCGGGGCGGTGGCGTGACTCCTCGTCACTCTTTGTGCGTGCTATGTCATCCGTGACATACGCGCACCTGGTTTCTACCGCCGTCCTTGGCGGCATACAGCGCGCGGTCTGCGCGCTTCAGAACGGCGGCGGGGTCCTCGCCCGGCGCGGCCTCGGCAACGCCGAAGCTGGCCGTAATGGCGAGGCCCGCCAGCGGAGCATGCGCGACACTCTGCCGCACGCGCTCTGCGACCGCCCTGGCGCCGGCGATGTCGGTGTGGGGTAGCAGGAGAATAAACTCCTCCCCGCCCCACCGCACAACGTCGCCGGCCCTGGATTTGTGGCGCCCGGCCTTGCGGACACCCGCACGCAAGCGCGCGGCGAAGGCAACGAGAACTTCATCGCCCTTGTCGTGCCCGTGCGTGTCATTGACTCTTTTGAAGTGGTCAATGTCGCACAGGACAAGCGTGTACACCACGCGCGTGGTGCGGTACTGCGCCACCACCTCCAGATAGTGGCGACGCAGTTGAGCTTTGGTTAACTCATCTGTATATGCAAGCATATACAGACGGTCAACCTCTTCCTTTAGCTGCGCAATTTCTCTGCGCAGCCGCCAGATTTCACGCCATGGCAGCAATCCTGCTGCGATGGCGCGAGAAAAAGTTTTTAAGGTCTTCACTGTTTGATCCCTCCATGGTCAGTGAAATTTTCCAACTCCAACGGCACGAGTGCCTGGAGCTGGAGCTCATGCAAGAAATTTTGCTCCCGAAGGCGCAGAACTTCTTGCTGCAACTTTTGAAGCGCTGTGTGAAGAGTGGTGTTCTCTCGCTGCACGCGCTCCAGTTCCCGCTCCAGCCATGCGATGACCGTTTGGTCTTGCACGGCTTGAGCGGTCGGATCCTTTCCCTCTTTTATGTTGTTCATTTTTCTAGCCTCTTTTTTGTGAAGTTATTTTTCAAGAGACTCCCGCGCGACCCTGCGGGGTGTGGAATTGGTCGCCGGCGCTGGTCGGTAAGAACCTGACCGTTACGCAGCGCGCTGTCATCAGCACACAATTGCCAATATAGCACATATTTATAGACATGTCAATAGCCTAGCGGTGTGTTGTGTGAGAAGTGGTATACTGGAAGCATAACTCCTTAGCAGCACGTCTATGCGACTTTCTTACTCTGCACTCAATGACTACACGAGCTGTGCGCTCAAATACAAATTTCGCTACGTTGACAAAATCAAGGAACCAAAGTCCAAAGAGGCTGTCTTTGGGACGCTCATCCATAGCGCGCTGCATTTTGCACACTCCCCCGCGCTGGTCCCACCAACACTGGAGGAAACGCTGGATTTCTTTACGCGCGGGTGGAATGCCGACATCTGGGAGAATGAGGACGAGGAGCGTGCGGCGTTTACGCAAGGCGTGCAGATGCTGCAGAAGTACTACGCCGACAACGATATCGCTGCCGCTACCATCGTTGCGCTAGAGAGCCGCTTTCAGTTTGACATTGGCCCGGAAGACAATCGCCACACCATCTCCGGTATCATTGACCGCATTGACAAGACCGAGACCGGCTATGAGATTATTGACTACAAGACGTCAAAAAAACTGCCGTCACAGGCAGAGGTTGACAAGAATCTCCAGCTAACAATCTACGCGCGAGCTTTTCTGGAGCGCTACCCCAAGGAGCGTGACCGTCTGGACACGGTGACAGTTAGTTTGTATTTTCTCAAGCATGGCGAAAAGATTTCTTCAACACGCACACTGGAAGACCTCGCGCGCATGGAGGAGGAGATCCTGGCGGCTGTGGCGGATATTGAGGCCGAGAAGTTTGCGCCGCATGTCTCACCGCTGTGTGACTGGTGCGGGTTTCAGCGACTATGTCCGATGCAGAAGCACAAGTTCAAGGACGAGGCGTGGGATGATGACGATGTGCGCGCGGCGATTGATGAGCTTGCGGCACTCAAGAAAAAGATGACGGCGGACCGCAAGAAGGCTGCCGAATTGCAGCAGCAAATTGTGCAATTTATGAAAGACAAAAAGCTCGGGCGCGTGTTTGGCGATGAGGCGATTGCGGCGCTCTCGGAGCGCACGACGTACAGTTATGATGTGGCGACCGTCAGAGAGGCACTTGCACCACTGGGCAAGTGGGATGATGTCGTGCGCGTAGATGGCACGGCGTTGAGCAAGCTCCTCCCCACACTGGATTCGGATACGCAGCATGCGATTGAGCAAGCACGGAGTGCCAAGACGTCACAGACACTTTCGCTCAAGCGCTCTGCAAAACAGTAGCAGCGGTGCAGCTACACAAAGATGAGTCCCAAGAGCACTGTGGCAAGCATGACGCAGATGTACAGAGCCCAATCATAGAGTTGCGCTACACGGAACATGCGCGGCGGCGCAACGCGTTCCTCTTCTTGGTAGAGGAGCCGAATGCCACTGGCGTCAATGACGCCGCTCTCGTAGTCTTCAATAGCGTGTGCGCGATGCTGCAGGCGCCGCTGCTTGCTGCGCAGCACGTCCTCCGTGTGCGTCGTGACAAACAGCCATGCGTGCATAAAGCGTGAGAGCGTTGCCAGAATGACACTGATCAACAGCCACAGCACTATGCGCGTCAGCACGAAGTTCAGCATAACAGCATAGTCAAAGAGGAGTGACAAGACAAGGAGTTCTGCGAGCGCCACGCCCAGCGCAATGACGGTAAACCGCGCGCTGTTTTTGTAGTAGAGCGCTTTGGCATCAGTACGATGTCGTCGGACATCGGCCAAGCGTTTGTAAAGGCTCTTCTTCTTTTCTGTAAGTTCGTGAAATGCTGTGGTGTTCATACTAGTGCGGTATTAGAGATGCGTCGCGTTATTATACACCACTTCCGCTCAGGCGCCAAGGCGACGTGTGCGTGCGCGAAACGTTGCCAGAGCATCGACAAGCATTGCCGGCGTAAAATCCGGGAACAGCGTGTCTGTGAAGTGCAGCTGCGCATTGGCCATGTCCCACATGAGGAAGCCCGCCGAGAGGTGCGGCTCCCCGCCGGTGCGAATCATGAGATCCACACTCGGGATATCATGCGTCCAGAGGTGTGCCTTGAGCGTCTCAGCTGTGACGTCTGCGCCCTCCGAGACCATGCGTGCGATGGCGTCTAGCATCTCGTCATCACCACTGTAGGCCAAAAGAATGATGAGTGTGCGTGCCGTGTGGTGCGCTGTCTGCTCTTGGACATCATCAATGAGGCACACGAGGTCTTTTGGGAAGTGTTCACGATAGCGCCCCAGCACGCGCACGCGCGCCTGGAGCTTCTCACGAGAGCCCTGCCGGAGCAGGCGCTCAAATGCTGTGCGATAGACTCGCAGAAGTGCCGCGCGTTCTTGCGCAGGGCGCTTTGTGAGGTTGTCCAGTGACGAACCCCACAGTGACAGATGGGTCACACCCTCGGCAAAGGCCGCACGTGCGAGGTCTTCAATCGCTTGCGCTCCCCTCTCATGACCCTTCCAGACCTCAGCAGCATGCGCACGTGCCCAGCGGCGGTTGCCGTCCGGAATGATGGCGACGTGGAGTGTGTGTGATGGTGTATTCATAGTTATACACGACGTTGTGTCAGATATGTTGCCAGCGCGAGCAAGCGCTTGCGGACATCCGGCGTGAACGCCAGGGCGTCCAAGGCTGCGATGCTCTGGTGGATAAGCCTCTCTGCGCGCTCCTCTGCCGCCTCCCGCGCGCCGGACGTTGTAATGATGTCGCGAAATGCGGCAAGATTTCGTGCGCTGATGTCTGCAGTGCCAAGCAGCTCCTCTAGCTGTGCACGTGCGTCGGCGTCGGCCATCTCACGTGCCAGCGCAACCAGGAGCGTGATTTTACCCTCCGCCACATCAGAACCCACCGGCTTGCCAATCGTGTGCGCATCACCATAGAGGCCGATAATGTCATCGCGAATCTGAAATGCCACACCCAGCGGACGTGCAAACGCCGCAATGTGCTCGGCACTATCCTCAGCTCCCGCCAGAATAGCTCCCAGCACCATGGGACTCTCAATCGTATAGCGCGCCGTTTTGTGCTCATACATCGTCAGGATGTCGTCTACCGATGCACTACCCGTGTATTCCGCCATGACATCCTTGAGCTGCCCCACGCACGTGTAGCCAATCACGTCTTGCAGATGTGTCAGTGCGACAAACAAGCGTTCCTTGTCAAAGGGCGCGCTAAAGAGGGCGTGGTTGCCCAGTGCGTTGAGCATGTCACCAAAGACCAGCGCGAGACTGTTGCCGGCGTGCGCTGCTTCTTCCGGCGAGAGGATGCCGACAAGCTCCCTGCGGTAGTGCTCGTGCAGCGTCGGCGCACCATGGCGCATGGCATCGCGGTCCATGATGTCATCATGAACCAGCAAAAACGCGTGGATAAGCTCCACGCTCATCGCTGCGTGCAAAATCGCCGCGCGGTCCGTGCCGAGAGAGCCCTCATAGGCCCAGACCGTCAGCGCCGGGCGCAGGCGTTTGCCGCCGGCAAGGATCATGTCCCTGCAGCGCGCAAGTCCTTCTGCAGTAAAGGCGTCACGCGCCTGAGCATCATCAATGCGCGCATCCAGATATGCTGTCAACACCGGGTCAAACTCCTCCTTGAATTGTGCCAATTGTGCTTGTGCGTCCATATAAAAAATCCTACCACAGACCCCCCGAAAGCGCTAGCGCACAATGCGTTTGCGCACAAATGGTGCCAATGCGGAACGGATGGATGTGCGCAGCTCGCGTAACTCCGGATAGTCAAAGAAAAATTGCAATTTTTGCTCTGCTAGCGTGTTTGCGTGTGCCGGTTGCTTGCGCAGGACAAATGCCGCAAACGACTCGGCAATGTCCTCGCCGGGATTGCTCGCCGCATAGGGCGTTACAAAAGCATCTGGCTGCTGCGCATAAAGGTCTTCCGGGTCGGCGGTTTCCACGTCAAATCGCCCTTTCCAAAAACGCTGATAGAACGCACTGAGGTATGCATTGCTGTGCAAACACCCTTCCCCGGTGAAATATGTCTTACACTCTGCCGGTGATGCGTCATAGAGTTGTGTATTATTGAGCGTGAGGATGTGCGCAAATTCGTGGATGAGTGTAAACACCATCTCTTTTTCCCCGTCCTCACGAAGCGATGCGGCGTTGACGTACATGTCCCACTTCTGCGGCGTATTGGCACTAGGCATGACAAATGCCGCCGCGTCATCCGCCATTGTGCGTACAATGATGAGACGGTTAAGGAAGCGGTCCGCAAACGCATCCGGGGAGATTGCGGCAAGCCACTTCGTGATAGTGGCATCACGCGGCTGCTCTTTACCGGAAACAACGACAAACTGCTCGCCCTCCCGCACTGCATAAATCACCTCCGCATCACGCTCCAGATCCGCTGCATCGCCGTCAAACTCTGTGAAATCCTTAGAAAATGTCTGGTAGTCTGCATCCAAAGCCTCCAGCGCCGCGTCTATCTGCGCCTCCACAGCATCACATGCCGCCGGCGTATCACACTCCACAAAACACACCTTGCGTGCCGCATCATACTGCTCCACGGGAGTGCAGTCCTCCGGTCCCTCCACCTCTGTCTCTATCACATAGCCCTCATCCTGTGCCGCCTGAGCCGGCTGCTGCGTTGATCCTGGCGCTATCGCTGCTGCACGCTGCCCATCCGAGTTGATATCCGCATACGGCACCACCGACCCATCCGACTGCTCTACAAAGATATCATCATCCGTAACATCAAACCGATACACCCCCAGCGCCACAACAACCAAAACCACCCCGAACACTACACCAAGCGCAACTAGTAGAATTTTTTTCATAGCCCCTTTAGAATTTTCCTATTATGTATTAATTTTAGCATACAAAGAGTGGCTGCGAGAATCGTCTCATCAGCCACTATAGAAATACCGCGACATTTTATGCCTCAAATACCACCCCATTGAAACCCAAGAGCAGTGTCCACAGCACCAAAACATCTGCAACTGCCCACTGATCCTTGTCTTCAGCAAGGCGCGTATCAATAAAGTCTGCATATGCCTGCACGTCCTTGTCATAGAGTGCAAACAAGACACTACAGACCTTATCGGCCTCTTTCCACGCTTTCGCTAGAACTGCCTCATCCATGCGCACAAGGCCACGAGAAAGCATGGAAAAGATTGAACGATACGCAACCTGTTTCAACGGACTCTCTGCGCGCCACATAAGAACATACCTCATGGCACAGCCCTCCATAGAAATAACGACACCTCCATTATGGCAAACTAGCTCCTGTTATGTCAAACTATAAACAACCTCCCATAGACAGAAACCAAAAGCCTCTGCACGTATGGCAGAGGTCTTTTATTAGGATGCATAAACTATACTTATCGCGCCACCATGCGATTATACCTCTCAACTAATGCAGCCTGCCTTTTTGCAGATTGATAGGCGGACTTCCGAATCACTTTTGTGTGCGCAGAAGAATTGAATATTTTTTTAATAAGCAACATTCTTAATTCTTCGTTATTAGCTAGTTTTTGTTTATTCAGAAATGAAAACATAAATTTGCTACTATTTGTCTTATTCCAAAATGTCTTCCAGATACCCTTCTGTGATTACTCTACCATTTTCTCCCAATTTTAGGATATTGTCAAGGCTACTTTCATTAAAAAGAATCTTTTTGATTCTATTATCTCTGTCTTTTAAAATACAATTTAGCTCAATATTATCACCAAATTTTTCTTTTGCTCGCCTTATATTATCAATAGATTTGAAGTATTGTTTGATAAAATTCTCTTTAGTAATATTTCTTCCTTCTACAATTTCTCTCTTTTTCGTAAATTGCCATGCTACTGTAGGGTGAGAATATACATAAAATATTGTTATCTTTCTGCCCTGCCTGCGCATTTTTCTGATTAATCTATCAAATGTGGAAAACTGATTACCAAATGTCCCATCTAGCAAAAACGATATATCGTTATTTATACAATACCTGCGTAGAATTTCCAGTCCAGCTCCTGCGGCTGATTGAATAATATGTGCATTTCCTTTCACGCCACATGTAGTGTTTGTCTTTTGGTATTGCGGTATAAATTCGCGAATTCTATCAATATCAAGATGCACCAATAGATTCCTATAAACAGAGATATCAATGCCATGTCGACTGAGCGCGTTAGCCACCTTTTTATCTGCCACGAATTGTTTAAATGAGGCATTTATTCTTTTAACGTACTCCTCAGCAAACTCTGTCTTTCCGGCGCCTGGCACCCCCGCCATAAAAATAGAAAATGTCGGTATAGGAATAACCTTGTAATCCAGAATAAACTGTTGGATTAACGTATCCTTATGAGAGTTTATGTATGCAAGCGCCGCATTTCTTATATGCTCCTCTTTACCAGTTAGGCTGTGGGACATGGGTTTTTAAATACTGCAAGTTTACAGCTTGATTATATCATAGATATGTAGCACGGAAAAACAAAAAACCTTTGCAATGGAGTGAGCTTGCATTTGTCCATAAAAAAACCAGTCCTGCAATGAGGACTGGCAAATGGGGGGGGGTGATTTTATGACCCGCCGATGGCAGCGCCGATAGCGGCCACTGTGAGCATGCCGCTACCAGAGAGTGCTAGCCATAAAGAAAGGATAGTGGAGAGCGCAAACACGAATAGTAGCATCAGCACATATTGTGTCAACGCCCAGAACGATACTTTGATGTGGACAGTATCGTCCACAATCGTTACATCGTCCAGGGCGACTGCGGCGATTTTCCATGCTACACCGTTACGTGGAAGGTGTGCAATGGGAAACTGCGCCAGGTAGGCAGTAATTGCTCGTGTCGCCGCCTCTTTGAGGCGTGCGTCATTGAACAGTATGTTGTCTACCTTGGAGCGAACGATCCGCTCCACGATGCCCTGGTTGATGTTGAGAGCATCTTTGCCGCGCTGCAACCAATTTTTCTTGAATGTTAGTTCGTGAAAAGTAATTGGTTGCGGATGCGTCGGGTCCGATGTGAGATAGAAAGCCTTCTTGCTTTTGTCCCACCGCGGCACACCAATCATCGTTGCACGAACCTTTCCTTTGTAGCCATGCCCGGAAAGCGCGACAACAAAGTCTACGGCGATGTTATCTTTCAGGCGGATGTCAACATCACTGATAGTGTAGTTGACGCCTAACTTGTTCCCTGTCATGGGCAGGCGTTTGTCAGCCTCTTTTTGCAGGAATACCTGATTGATTTCCGGCAGGTCCTGCACTTTTGTGGCTGCAACATTTGCGCCCCATCCGATAAGAAGCGTCACAACAAACGCCATGATGGTACCTATGAGTTTCTTCACTTGTTAATCTCCTTGGTTTGAGTGTAATTTCTTTATACAATAATTTATACAAATACGCAAGTACTTCTTGGTTAAAGCTCATTTAGATACTTATGCTTTCCTATAAACAAATATGGGTGGCTGGGGTTTATCAGGCAGCGTGAGAAGCTGGCAGTAGAAAGTAATATATTTCAAAACAATGTTGTGACCCCTAGGGGAATCGAACCCCTGTTTTCAGCGTGAGAGGCTGACGTCCTAACCGCTAGACGAAGGGGCCGTTCTCACGAGAGAATTACATGTAGAACTATATCAAACATTTCTCAATTCGGCAAGGTCTTAAATTAAAAAAAGCCCTCACACCTTCATTGGGGTGTGAGGGGGGGGCTAATGTGAATCTGACTACCAGTATTCCGGGTCGTCAAGCCCGAACCCCCATGCCAGATCATCATCATCCGGCAGGAGTCCGTTGCGCTCGTCCGACCTCGGAGGATACACCGTGTATCCTCCTCTCTCATGATGGCGGTTATCAAAACCATCATCATAATCATCATTATCGTAGCCCATCCAATCACACATGTTTCCTCCTCGAGGGCGCTGCCTCTTTAGGTGCTATGGCCCAATGCCACAGCTCTCTTACAGTAAAACAGATGAAGTTCATTAACGCAAGGCCTGGTGTCTATTATTTGGCTGTGAGCGTCACATCACTCTCCAATGGCTGGTCAAGGAGGCGCGTGGTGGTGCCATCGGGGGCGGTGTAGTCTACGATAAACGGGTTTTGTGTTGCGCCGGCTTGCTTTTGGATTGTGAGGCGGTAGGGTGTGCGTAGGTGTGTCGGCAGCGTGTAGCGCACCACAACTTTCCGTGTACTGTTCAGGGGCGTCTCCACGAGGAAGCCGACAAACTTCTTGCCAAAGGCGTGGCCGAAACGCGGTGCATCAGCTGCGCCATCAACGCCCGTAATCCACGCGCCGTCCGGCAGGTAGACACGCGTATAGCTGCGGTAGTCGCTCGTCATGTAGTCACGCTGTGTGGCGGTGTTGGTGTACGTGAGTTCCAGTGTGGCGCGTGGTGTGTCTTGTGTCATGTCCACGCTGTAGTGTGCGCTGCGACGCATGACAGCGTCTGTCTTGAGTGCGCCGATGTTAGCATCTACTATCATCAGATAGTCACCGTTCTGGCGCGTATCCACCTCCCCCGTCCAGCCGGCGCTGCGCATCTGTGCTTGCATGGCGTCGTCCACGAAGTACACCTGGATGTCCTTGCGCTCCAGCGCATGCAGCGCGCGCATAAACAGCTGCACGAGTGTCACGGGATTTGTGAGATTAATCCGCTCGGTGATTTCTTTGGCAAGCAGCGGCATGATGGATTTTCGCTCTCCCACACTCAGACCCTGCTGCGCAAACCCCTGCTCCACTTGGTACTCCAGTGTACGAATTCCCTGCGCGGCATCAAACGTCTGCGCATAGCCCGGCACCCGGATGGGCCCCGTCAGCTCAAGGAGGTCGCGCAGGACGTCAGCTGTCACACCAATCACGCCATCAAAGCGCTCGCTCCCCTGCCCCTTGTAGTAGAAGTGCAATGCTGTCTGCGCATTGACGGCGAAGTCCGGTGACCAGTTGCTGTCACGAAACTTCCATGAGGGAATGCCCAGGAGCTCCTCGAGGGGGTATGGCGGTGCCTCGTCGTCAGGGATGCGACCATCAAAGTTGGACGTATCGTGCACTTCCGGCGCGCCAACGAGCGCGCCATCGCGAATGCGCACAATGCCGAAACTTCCAATGTATCCACCGCCGGGGCGCAATTCCATGTTGTTTTGTAGCAGCACGAGAAATGTGCGCTCCTTGCCGTCGCGCTGCATGATATAGCGCATCAGTGCGGAGAGCGGCGCGTTGTCCCGCAGGGTGGCGTTGCGTGGCAGTGCGTCGGGAGTTGTCTCCCCAGGTGCTGTTGCCGGTGGCGTGCGCTGTGCTGTTGCGGCGGCATGCGTGCCAAACAGCGCATTGGCAACCAGGCGCATGTCATCGCGATTCAAAAACAGCCACCACGCGCCCAACAGCAGTGCGGCGCTGAGCCAAAATACAAGCCAAAAACGCAGTGAGCGGTGCCGTGTGTGTCGCATAGGTTTACGCATCATCGGAAATCTTTGGGGCCTTGCCGCGCAGCAGCTCATTGAGGCGCTTGCGCACTTCCGCCGGTGTGGGCTCTGCTGGCGGTTCTTTGTGCGCAATATCGTCTGATGCGGCATCTGTGTCTTGCGCAGACTCCTTCATAACGGGTAAGTTTGGTGGCGCGCTGTGTGTTGTGATGTGTGGTGCGGCGCTCTGTGCAACCGGCAGATTTGCCGGTGGTGCAGCTTTAGGTGCAGCGAGCTTTTCTGTCGGTGTTTCTGCAGAAGCTTTTTTGTCGTCCGTGTCACGGCGGAAGAACGCACCTACCGCATCACGCGCGTCACGCGCTTTTTGCGTGAGGGCGTCTTTGTGCGCCACGATGCGCTTCTGAATATCCTGAGTTGCAACACGCGCTGGCGCGGCAGTATTTGCTTGTTGTGCGGGTTTCTCAGTGTACGCGGACTCATCATTGTCCTGTGGCGGCTCTGAAGTCTCTGCCGTGGACTTCGTCATTTCTTCCGGCAATGTCGCTTCCGGCTCTGTCGGTGTCTCCTGTGGCGGTGTCAGCATGCTCTCTTGCGTGAGGCTCTCTAGTGACTGATCGTAATCTCGGTACATCTCCCGCATGTAGTCATAGTCCTCTGTCTGTATCGGCGCAGGCATGGGTTCCACTGTAGTTGTAGCAACGCCCGGATGCTTGAGGTCAAGGCGTGCGTGTGATGCATGGATAGTGCCATGCGCACGTGCAGCAGTGTGCTGAAGGCTGCCCACAGTCACGGACACCAGTGAAAAAACCATCGTTGTAATCAGCGTGCCGATAAGCATGCTCAGTGCGATGCCGGCGCCGTGCGAAAAGCGCGCGTGCTGCGGCACGACAGTGCCATCAATGACCGTAAAGGTGTAAGAGGCTGTGTCATAGTATGTCTGGAGCGTGCGCATAACGCCATAGGCGCCGCTCGTTGCAATACGTGTAGCTTGTGGGCTTTTTGTCAAGACATCAATGCGTACAAGTTCCGGTGTTACGCGTGCTACATGCGTTGCTCCAATGTCTTCTTGGGTAAACGGTGTGCCGGAAAGCGTGAGGTCATTGATGAGCGCCGCACGATAGACGTCAGTGGACGCCAGTGCCACAGCTGTCTGCGTCATAGCATCTGCGCCGGCGGCACCGGCAGCATCCCGCGGTGCCACCACGACAAACGCGCGCGCATGCGTGCGTGCATCATGCCGGAAGAACGCGCCAAAAATCACACCGGAGAGCAGTGCTGCGGCAATAAATGCGGTGATAAAAAAGAGAGGACGATTTATGTGCATAGTCTACAAAAACGTAACGGGAACGTAGTGCCGGCGAATGTACGATGTCACCTTGGCCCAGAGTTTCGCCAACACATCATTCAAGCACGCCTTTGTCTTTATGTCAAAGGCGCACAACTGCGACGCCGGGTCATAGCAGACGGTGTGCATGCCGCGCATGTGTGGCGCCCAGGGGGCGAGCGTTCCTACCGGTGTTTCCCGGAAATCCGTGGGTGTCAGTGTGTCAATGCGATACAGTACGATGGCGCTGCCGTAGCCGCGCACAGGGTCGTGCTTTTGCGCCGGGCGGTAGAGGGTGTCATCAACGACAAACGGTCGCCCGGCAGGTCGCACATCCGGTGTGTGTGAGCGCGCAGGATATTGCGCATGTGGCTGCCACGGCCCCGT
This sequence comes from Candidatus Moraniibacteriota bacterium, assembly GCA_027069365.1. GTDB lineage: Bacteria > Patescibacteriota > Minisyncoccia > Moranbacterales > JALVQA01. The sequence continues at coordinate 13,372 of JALXES010000052.1, forward strand.
GAGCGTATCTGCAAAGAATATGAAGAGCGTCGCATTGGGGTCATCGGCACGCGTCGCAAAGAGCCAGTAGCGACCATCATGGTAGACAATCGTCGGGTCTATGCCGGGAAAGTCTGCCACAAGCTCACCAACAGGCTCCCACGTATCGGGAAACGTTGTGCATTTGTAGAGCATGATATTCCCACACGCACTCTCCTCCGGCACCATCCACAGTTCATCCCCGTTCGCAAAGACGTACGGATACGAACGATGTGAGCGCGGGCCGTCAATGCGCAGTGCCGCTCCAAAGCGGATGCTTCCATCCGCGGCACGTGTCACCTCGCGGCATGCCAAGTAGCCGCGGTCCTGCGCAAAGACGTACTCTTCATAGTACACGGCTGTGCGACCATTGTACGTCACGATGAGCGGGTCGGCGCGATAGGTGCCACGCGCCACCGGCATCCACGTGACACTGTCCGGACGCTGCCATGCGCGCAGCTCTCGTACGTCATCAAGCTGCGTTAGTCCAATATGCCACTGGTCATGCACAACGAGACGCCTAAGCTGTGCGATGGTATTCTGTCGCTGTGTCATAGGTCTCAGATGATGAATGGTATCTTGCCGGTGCGTGCTGCGCAAGCATCTTCTCATAGAGTGCGGCGGTCTCGCGTGCAACCGTGCGCCATGTGAAGTGCGCCATGACGTGTGCACGCGCACGCGCACCCAGCGCACGCCGCGCTGCGGGATCATCCAAGAGCGTGCGCAGTGTTGCTGCGAGGTCGTCACGGTCTCCCACGCGGAAAACCTTTCCGGTACCATTCAGGATGCTCGTGTTCTCAATAATGTCGCTGACTACGACAGCGCGCCCGTAGGACATCGCCTCCAGGAGCGTAATAGCCAGGCCCTCCGCATCGGACGGCAAGACAAAGACGCTGGCGTGTGAGAAGAGCTCTGCGCGCAGTGCGGGTGTCTGCTCATCGTAGGGAATGAGGATGATGTTGGGATTGGTGGCAGCCGCAGCGCGGATGCGGTCACGGTAGTCATCGTCGTGTGCATCAGCATAGGCAATGACGAGCTTTGCTGTAGTGTCCAGCGCAGTGTACGCGTCAATCAGGTCGTGGAAGCGCTTGGTGCGAATCATGCGCGCCATCGCCAGAATGTAGTTGTCAGGCGTCAGGCCGTACCGCTCTTGTATCACACGCGCCGGCACAGGTGTAGCGGGGTGGATGCCGTTGGGAATGTAGTGTGCGCGTCTTCGGTAGCGCATGTGCACGTATTCTTGCAAGACGCCGGAAACGGTGATGACTTCGTGTGCCATGTGACACACCATCCACTCGCCAAGCTGCAGCACCTTGCGTGCGAACCACCCCCACTTGGAGTGATGGTAACACTGGGAGTGAAACGTGGCAACAATCGGTGTGCGCGGTCGCAGCAACCGCATCAACGGGATGAACAGTGACGGGCCAATGGACTGGAAGTGGATGATATCCACGTCCGTGCGACGCCACAGCGCAAAACACACCAGCAGCGTGTGGCTGGCGGCATCCAAGTACTTTGTATAAATATGTGGCACACTCACCAACTCTACGCCCTTGTAGGATGTGCGCGTGCGTGCAACGTAGTGCGGGCGCGTATAGACAACAACGTCGTGCCCACTGCGCACCAGCTCCACCGCCAAATGCTCAACGTGCGTTTCCACGCCGCCGGCGATGTGCGGGATGCCTTTTTGTCCGACAAATGCGATTTTCATACTCCTTGACACACATGCATTATCATCTTCATTGTTGCATTAATTTATGAAACATTAGATAATACTACAGATTGATATTTTAGTCAATAGGCTGAGGATAGTTCCAATGATTGTTGCACAAAACCGGCACTTGCGCCGGTTTTGTGTGATGTAATATTACCATCGTCCTATTTGCCTATCGCCCGTGGCACTTCTTATACTTTTTACCGGAGCCGCAGGGACACGGGTCATTGCGGCCGGGCTCTTTTTCTTTGACGAACGGTTGCTGCTTGGGCGCCTCCGTGTCACTGCCGCCGCCGGCGTGCGCGTTGGCTTGCGTGCTGGCAAACGACTGCACTTCCTCGGCACCGCTGAACTGCGCCTGCGCAAGGAGTGGTGACGCACCCGCCATGGTCGCCGCCGGCATCGCCTGATCAACGCGCACTTCCAGTTTCAGAAGCATCTCTGTGACGTTCTCACGGATTGTCATGAGCATGTCGCGAAACATCCCGAACGCCTCACGCTTGTACTCAACCAGCGGGTCGCGCTGCCCATAGCCACGCAGCCCAATGCCCTGGCGCAAGTAGTCCAATCCATCCAAGTGCTGCATCCAGTTGCGGTCAATGGTCTGCAGCATCATCGCGCGGACGACATCCGTAAACTGCGCTGCATAGGCGGGATCCGCGGAGATGTGGCGCTTGCTCGTGATAGCTGTCATAAATGTCTCCCGTATGAGCGCTATCAGCGCCGCACGCTTCTCGTCATCATCACGCTTCTCATCCTGCGCGATTTCAGTGATGCGCTGTGTTAGGTCATCACTGCCGTGCTTGGCGGCAACGTCCGCACACAGCGCCTCAATCTCCCAGTGAAACTCCTCGCCAACGGTGTGGGCCTTCACCAGCGCCGTGACGTAATCACGCACCATCTCCTCCACGACAGACATCATATCGTCCGATGTTAGGATCGCACGTCGCTGCGCATAAATCGTCTCGCGCTGCTTGTTGACCACGTCGTCGTACTCCAGCACGTGTTTGCGCAAGTCAAAGTTAAAGCCCTCAATCTTGTTCTGCGCATTCTCAATTGCTTTGGCAATCATGCCATTGGTAATCGGCTCGTCGTCCGGCAAGCCGAGCGTTGTCATCATCTTTTTGAGCTTATCTCCACCAAAGCGCCGCATCAGCTCGTCCTCCAGTGACACGTAGAACTGACTCACACCCGGATCCCCCTGGCGTCCGGCACGTCCACGCAACTGGTTGTCAATGCGCCGCGCTTCGTGGCGCTCTGTGCCGATGATAAACAAACCACCCAGCTGTGCCACGCCCTCGCCAAGCTTGATGTCTGTGCCACGCCCTGCCATATTGGTCGCAATCGTAACGGCACCCTTCTGTCCGGCGTTCGCGATAATTGCCGCCTCACGCTCGTGGTTTTTGGCGTTGAGTACCTCGTGTGGAATGCCCCGCTGCGCAAAGACCTCGCTCATTTTCTCGGATTTCTCAATGGCAACCGTGCCCACCAACACCGGCTGCCCTGTGGCGTGCGCATCGGCAACGGCCTGCGCAATTGCGTTAAACTTCGCCTTCTCTGTTTTGTAGACAACATCGGGAAGGTCTTTGCGAATCATCTTTTTGTGCGTCGGGATGGCGGTAATTGCCAGCTCGTATACTTTCATGAACTCTTCCGCGCTGGTCATCGCCGTACCGGTCATGCCGGCAAGTTTGTCGTAGAGACGGAAGTAGTTCTGGAAGGTGATTGTTGCCAAGGTCTTGGACTCCTTTTGCACGGCCACACCTTCCTTGGCCTCAATGGCCTGGTGGAGCCCCTCGCTGTAGCGTCGCCCCTCCATGATGCGTCCGGTGAAGTCATCCACGATGAGGACCTGCCCATCGCGCACAACGTAGTCGCGGTCTTTCTGAAAGATGACCTGCGCCTTGATGGCTTGCTCCAAGTGGTGGACATAGTGGACTTTACCCGGTTCGTAGATATTACCGACACCCAGCTTGGCCTCTACAGCATCCACGCCCGCATCTGTGAGTGTGACGGTCTTGAGCTTCTCATCCACAGTGTAGTGCGTGTCCTGCCGGAGCGTTGGCACAATCCGTGCAAATTGCTCGTAGAGCCTGGTGGACTCCGTGTCCGGTGCGCTGATAATCAACGGTGTACGTGACTCATCAATCAGAATGCTGTCCACCTCATCCACAATGGCGTACGCCAGGGGGCGCTGCACCATCGCATCCACACTCTGCGCCATGTTGTCGCGCAAGTAGTCAAAACCAAATTCATTGTTGGTCCCGTACGTGATGTCCGCTGCGTACGCCTCCTTGCGTGTAATTTCTTCCAAATTTTGATACTCAATGCTCACCTCGTCCGTATCAATCACGGTAGGCGTATAGCGATAGGATGTCGCATGCATGATGCACGCTGTAGAGAGGTCCAGGGCCGCAAACACCGCCCCCATCCAGTTGGCGTCACGCCGCGCGAGGTAGTCATTGACCGTCACAACGTGCACGCCCTTACCGGTCAACGCATTCAGATAAATCGGCAGTGTACTCGTCAGCGTCTTCCCTTCACCGGTCTTCATCTCTGCAATTTTGCCCTCGTGCAGCACGATACCGCCCATGAGTTGCTCATCGTAGTGCCGCTGCCCCATCACGCGCCGTGCTGCCTCTCGCACTGTCGCAAACGCCTCCGGGAGAAGTTCATCCAGCACGCGCGCTTCGTCGTCCGCACCGGCGCGATGCAGTCGTGCGCGAAATTTTGCGGTCTGCGCGCGCAGTTCATCATCCGAGAGCGCTGTTAGTTGATCCTCCAGCGTATTAATATCCGCCACACGCGCACGCAGCCGCGCGAGCTCTTTGTGCGTCGTATCAAACAATTTCCCAAACAAACCCATAGTAGTCACAGTGATTAAGAAGACATATACCGTCACATTATACCATACTTCACAGAAATAGACCGATAAAAGAAAACCAATAGCATGACCGGCGCTATTGATAAGCAGATTGAACGATAATCTTCTGCCATTGCTCGCCCCTGACCTCCGTGATTGCTACTGGTAAGAATTCCGTGTATTAACTCTTGTGTTTCTGTGAATGAAACCAAATTTATCTTTATAATAATCATTGCCGAGGTATTCTAGTGTTTCTTTGTCTATCTCAAAAAAGCGTCCATTACCTTTTGCGAGTGACCACAAATATGATCGTCCATTGATGTCAATAATCCAATGCACAAGAGGCTGCCCGCTTAATGAGGCATAACGACGAGCATGAAAAGATGTTGGCTCTACGTCACGAATACGAACATAACCATCAAAAGATTTTTTTACATCGTTGCAGTGCAGAGCGCCTTCGAATTTTCTACAAAAATTCCGTGGAATGCATACCGCATGTCTTGTCTTGCGATATGCAAACATGTCATCGCTACCACTCTCTATACTGCGATACTTGTGACAGGCAAGAAGCTCTGATAGTGCGACGTTGCCGGGTGTATAGCGCATACGTGGCACCAAAATACCAATTCCCAAAAGAGACAATGCGATGATGCCGTAAAAAACCTTTCGCCACTCTACCTTCTCAAGAGTGTTTGATGATAGCACGAGAAAAACAAAGAGAGCGCCACACAAAAGATATGTCAGTATCCTATAGCGCGCAACAAGGTCGGATGAAATAAGGAGAGAAAGGAAGGTGTCTGCAAACGTCGCACAAATAAAACTGAACACAAGACCAAGCAGAAACAAAATGCCATAATCCCTGCACCTGTTCTTCTTGATTTTACCGGTGCTTTGTACATACAAAGCACCACGTACACTCCAAACTAGAACATATACCGTAAGCATCACAATGCACACATCAAAGAGACGCAATGTATCTGCGTACATGTGCGACAAGAACAAGCCGAGAAAAAGCGCGCTAAGAAATGTTGCTATAGAGGTCAGCATTTTTATTACTATCCACAAGTATGTACTGCTTTACTGCTACCGTGCTACTCCCATATACGAATGTTCGCTATACTCTCGTATATTGCGCAATTCTGATAGGCGCTCTTCTATTTCCGCTGTCC
>JALXES010000053.1 GCA_027069365.1 Candidatus Moraniibacteriota bacterium
GGCTTTTGCAACACATTTTGTAGCAACGCTGGAGCAATTTCACGTGTGGGGGTACTGGGTGGTTGCGCTCATTGCGTTGCTGGAGGCAGTGCCGTTTGTCGGGCTTTTTGTCCCCGGGATGACAATCATTATCATCGTGGGCTTTGCAATTGCCAATGGCGTCTGGAACATGTCCGTCATGTGGGCATTTGTGGCGGTGGGGGCTGTGCTGGGAGATGTGATTGGTTATTTCATGGGACGGCATACAGAGGTAGTGTTTCAGCGACACTACCGCATGCTGATGCGGTCGCGGCACATGCAGCGCGCGCAACAGTTCTTTCGCTCGCACCGTAGTGGGTATAGCGTGCTTGCCGGGCGCTTTATTGGGCCAATCCGCCCAATCGTGCCATTTGTTGCCGGACTCCTCAACATGTCGGCGCTGCACTTCGTAGTATGGAGTGTCGTCGGAAGCATCATCTATGCAACGGTATTCCTCGCGCTCGGTTATTTCTTTGGTAGTGCGTGGCACCTTGTTGTTGTGTGGTCTACAAAAATTGGCTTCACGCTTATTCTAGCGGTAGTAGTGATGGTAATGGTTGTGATACTGTATCGCTGGAGCGTGCGTCGTGTGCATGCGCTCCTGCTATTGCTGCACTCGCTGCTTGCCTCAGCTCTGCAGGGTATTGCACAGAACGAGCATGTCGTGCGTTTTCGTGTGCGCCATCCACGATTGGTTGCGTTTTTTGCGCGTCGCGTGGACCGCACGCAATTTAGCGGGCTAACGCTAACACTATTGGGAGGTGTGTTCTGCTATGTTGTGCTGCTCCTTGCGGGCGCGGTGGAAGGTTTTGTCACAGCGGACCCGATTGCAAGTGTTGATGTGCGGGCAGAGCACCTTTCTGCGGCACTGCGCACACCGGAAGGCATCACCTTTTTTACCGGTGTGACATTCCTGGGAGACAAAGTTATTGCCGGTATGGTGATTGTACTGGTGAGCGCGCTCCTCGTTGTATGGCGTCGTCGTGATTATATTCTTCCCCTGCTTGTGACATTTGGCGGCGCCGCCATTACAACAACACTTGGCAAGCACTTCTTTGATCGGCCGCGACCATCACTAGCGGTCTATGCAGAGCACTCACAATCATTCCCGAGCGGCCATGCGACAACAGCCATGTCATTGTATGGATTTATTGCCTACATCCTCATTCGCCATGCACATACGTGGAAGCAAAAAGTGACACTCTTCTTTGCTGCTGCTATCCTCATTGGCATGATTGGTTTGAGTCGGCTGTATCTCGGGGTGCACTACGTGAGCGATGTGTGGACGGGATATTTGGTGGGTGCACTGTGGCTCCTGATAGGTATGAGTATTGTGGAGTGGTATCACGCCAGCGGCAAGATTGCAGTGCATGTACCGCTGCCGTGGCGCAAGACGTTGACGCTGGTGCTGGTGGGAGCGATTAGCGCGGGCGCCTTTCTCTATGCACTGGGACATGTGCCACAACAGCGCGTCGTGCGCAGTGAACCATCAGAAGTTGTAACGACTGTTGACGCACTCCTTGCCTCAGAGCGATTGCGGTATACGGAAACCTTGACCGGTGCGCGCCAGGAGCCGCTCTCTTTTGTCATTCTTGCGCCGGATGACGCGACGCTCATTGCAGCGTTCCGTGCTGCCGGGTGGACGCTGGCAGAACCGGTAACACTGTCAACACTCTACCGCACGGCACGCACAGCGCTTTTTCAACAGCCTTATCCAACCGCGCCAATGACACCATCATTCTGGAATATGCGTGTGCATGATTTTGGTTTCCAAAAGGAGACGGACTTGCAGAGCGTGCGTCAGCGCCATCACGCGCGCTTCTGGCGCACCGGACATGAGACGCGTGACGGTTTGCACATCTATATCGGCACAGCAAGTTTTGACAAAGGGATTAAGTGGGGTGTGACACACACCATCGCGCCGGACGTTGATACAGAGCGTGATGTCATCATGCGGGACCTGCAACGCACGGGCTTCGTGACATCACTGGAATTGCGCCAACTCGTGCAGCCTGTGCTGGGAGCGAATTTCTCCGGTGACCCGTTCTTTACAGACGGCAAGGCATACATTATTACACTGGATACACCACTAAAACAATAACTATGACGACTCCAACAGAGGACAAAATAGTAACACTTTTGACACGGAGCATTACGGAAATCATTGATGGCGCACACTTACGCGAGCGTCTGGAACGTGGTGATGTGCTAACAGTCAAATTTGGTGTAGATCCGACCAGTCCACACCTGCACATCGGGCGGATGGTGCCGCTGTTGAAACTGCGCGACTTTCAGGAGTTGGGGCACAAGATTGTGCTGCTGGTGGGCAATGCTACCGGTGTGATTGGGGATACGTCGGACAAGGATGCGGAGCGGCCGATGCTGACAGAGGATGCGGTAGCTGCAAATATGAAAAGCTATGTTGCACAGGCCGGAAAGGTGCTGGACATGGACCGCGTAGAGGTCGTCTACAACGCTGATTGGCTGAACGCACTTGGCTTCAAGGAGATTGGCGAACTTGCCGGGGCGTTTAGCGTGCATGAGTTCATTCAGCGTGACAACATCAAGCGGCGCCTGGATGCCGGGAAGCGCGTGAGTTTGCGCGAGGTGCTGTATCCGCTGATGCAGGGGTACGACAGTGTGCACCTGCACGCCGATGTGGAAGTGGGCGGCACGGATCAGCGTTTCAATATGCTTGCGGGACGCACGCTGCAGCCGCTGTTTGACCAACAGCCGCAGGATGTGGTGATGACGGAGCTTATTCTCGGCACAGATGGGCGCAAGATGAGCAGCAGCTGGGGGAATACCATCAACCTCACGGACGAGCCGCGCACAATGTTTGGCAAGGTGATGAGTATCCCGGATGAGCTGATTGTGCCGTACTTCACGCACTGCACGCGCGTACCGATGGCGGATGTGGCGGCGATGGAAGCGGGCATGGCGGACGACAGCGTGCACCCGCGTGACGCCAAGATTCGCCTCGCCAAGGAGTTGGTGACACTGCTGCACGACGCTGATGCTGCCGACGCGGAAGAGCGCTACTTTGTGGAGACATTTAGCAAGGGTGTTGCGCCAACGGATGCGGAAGTACTTGCTGTAGCAGACGGAGAGCCGCTCGTGGATGTGCTTGTGCGTGCGGGACTTGCCAACAGCAAGAGTGACGCCCGTCGCAAAATCCAGCAAGGCGGTGTCAAAATCAACGATCAAAAAATCACCGACGTGGCGCAGACATTGACAAAAGAACAGAACAATAGCATACTAAAAGTCGGTAAGAAAGCTTTTAGAAAGCTTTCTGTGTAGTTTTTTTCAACAACCCTGCGAGGAGGTGAACTATGGGCTGTGGCTCACAACCCCCGCGTGGGGTAACGAGGCATGCTGTTCAGCGCCTGTATGAACAGTACCTCAAGAAACGTGGCGCTTCACAAAGAGACGCCATGCGCATTATACGCGCTCTTGTACAGGCGTATAAAAAGGGGGCTGCGAATGGTATGGCTGTTCCCGTGACAGCATCCACCATTCGCCAGACGCAGGCGGGGAGAAAAATCCCTGAAGCAAGTCTGCGCAAGTGGGGAATTACGGATAACTCAGGATTGATTGCGCTGTTCAGTGGTGGCAACATCCTTACCATTGAGCACGAAATGGACTCATAAAAACTCGGCAAGCCAACGGCTACCGGGTTTTTTCTTTGTCAAAAAATGCGCGAGAATGTAAAGTTTATTACACATTTCTGAGATACATCACATATTTTTTACAGAAGGTCTCACTGGCAGACACGCTCTAGACATAGCGCGTTCCTGACCACACGCCTGCAGTCGGTAGTGCGGTATCTGTGCACACCAGCACAACCGCACCCGCCGCACGGCACAAACACCACCCGTCCCACCGACGGGTGGTGTTTGTATTTTTGAGGGTGGTGCATTTCAGGTGAGAATTCAAGGAAGTACTTTGCGTACTACAAGGCGCTGTGGCGACGCAGTGAAACACTGGATGCGTATCTGGAGAGGACAAATAGTGAAGGGCTTGTTTCTGCGACATAGTGGCATATTCGTAACGCCGTTACCATCTACTGCTGTGGTATAATGAGCATACCGACTGGAGGGTTAGATAAAAAGAAAAATGCAGCAGCAGAACTATGCGGGGCTGCGCGCGCGGGAGGTGGAGCGGTTGCGCGCGCGGTATGGGTACAATGAAGTGGTGCAGAAGGAGCGCGCGGCTTTGGTGCGCTTCGTGAGCAAGTTTACCGCACCGATCTCGGTGATGATTGAGGTGGCGCTTATTCTCTCGGCGGTGATGGAGCGGTGGGAGGATTTCACAATCATCGCGCTGCTTCTGGGTGTGAATGTCGGCGTGGACTTCATCCAAGAGCAGAAGGCAACCAAAGCACTCGCCGCACTCAAGGAGACGCTCTCGCCGCGCGCGGTGGTAGTGCGCGATGGCGTGGTGCGCACAATTCCGGCGCGGGAGCTGGTGCCGGGGGATATCATCAAACTGAACATCGGCGACATTGTGCCGGCGGATGCGGAAGTGCTTGACGGTGCGGATATCGCGGTGGACCAGTCCGGCATGACGGGGGAGTCGCTGCCGGTGGACAAGCAGCCGGGGGATGTGCTGTACGCATCATCAGTGGTGGTGCGCGGGCGCGTGTGGGCGCGCGTGACGGCGATCGGCGCGGCAACATCCATCGGCACCAATATGCGGCTGGTCTCGCAAGCGACGATTGAGGAGGAGAGCCACTTCCAGCGGGCGATTATGCGCATCGGTACGTTTTTGATTGTCGTGGCGGCGGTAATGGTGGTAATCACATTTGGTGTGTTGTTTGCGCGTGGCACGACATTTATGGAGACGCTGCGGTTTGCGCTGGTGCTGGCGATCGCGTCAGTGCCGGTGGCGCTGCCGGCTGTGCTCTCGGTTACGATGGCGATCGGGGCGCACGCGCTTGCCAAGAGCAAGGCAATTGTGGCGCGCTTTACGGCGATTGAGGAGCTTGCCGGTGCGGATACGTTGTGCGTGGACAAAACGGGGACGCTGACCAAAAACGAGCTGTCCATCGCCGCGCCGATTGTGTATGGGCGATACAGCGAGCGCGACCTGTTTGTAGATGCGCTTTTGGCCAGTGAGAAGGAAAACCAGTCCCCGATTGAGCGCGCGATTGCGCAGTATGCGCAGCTGCACCACCACGCGCGCGCGGCGCACTCCTACACGATTGACGCGTTTACGCCGTTCAATCCAAAGAGCAAGATGACGGTGGTGCGTGCGCGCAGTGCGCATGATGCGCGCCGCATCGTGATGTGTGCGCCGCAAGTGCTTCTATCGCACATACAGAGTGCCGCCGCGCGCGAGCGTGTCAGTGCGGATATTGATGCGCTTGCCGCACAGGGCTTTCGGACGCTGGCGGTGGGTGAAGGTGATCCTGACGGTGCGCTGGAGCCGGTGGGGCTCATTCCGCTGCTGGACCCGCCGCGCGATGACTCGGCGCAGACGGTGTCACAGGTGCGGCGCCACCACATTACACTAAAGATGCTCACCGGTGACCACGCGAAAATTGCGCGCTACATTGCGTCGCTCGTGGGGATTGGGACGCGCGTGGCGCGTGCGGCGGACATCCGCATCAAAGGTGACGGTATTGATCCGCATGCGGTGGCGCGGCACGATGTGTTTGCCGAAGTGGCGCCGCGGGACAAGTATGATATTGTATCAGCGCTGCAGTCACGCGATCACATCGTGGCGATGACGGGCGACGGGGTCAACGACGCGCCGGCG
>JALXES010000054.1 GCA_027069365.1 Candidatus Moraniibacteriota bacterium
TCTCTGTGCCCCACAATCTGCGTGATGGTATCCCCTGTCACACCCGGCAGTGTCATAAGCATGTGTCGCACAGGCATTGTGATGTATGCGACAACGTGGTACTGCCAGCGCCCCAGCTGTGCCATGGTTTCCTCTACCATAAGCGACTTGCTATTGTAAATCGCAAACACGCCATAGTCTATGGTACCACGTGCGAGTGCGGACAGCACGCCATGTGTGGTATAGCAGTACACCGTACGGGCACTCCGCGGCACATCACCGCGCGCAAGAAACGCACCGAGCGCTTCTTCGTTAAATGAGCCCCTGCCACCTTGAATACCAACCTTCATGATCGTGTCTTAACAACTCATATTGCCTTATTTGCACTACTCTTGATCAGGTGCGAGCACGCGCTCGGCACTTTCGAGGCTCTCACGAAATTTCTCAAGTGAACGTTTACTGTACTCCTTGTGGGCATCAATAATGTGGGATAATCTGGTTATGTTTTCCCCAAAATCTTTAAAATCACGTTCATCCAAACTATTGGCACAGTCTGTAAATACATTGATGAATTCAACTACTCGCAGCTTACCGACACCGTCTTCTCCTCCCGCTTCATCCACCAGCTGCTGCAAACCCTGCCACTCCGGTGTATTTCTGATAAATGAGGTAGCGCCGTCTCTTTTGTCTATCAGCGCTTTGACATGCGCTTCCGCCTTATCATAGAATTGTACAATCTTCTCATAGATCGCAATATCCTTTCTCAGTTTTTCCACATGTGTGCGCGCACGATTTTTGCGAAATTCCGCTCCTCTCTTCGGTGACATGCGCGGACCGATATAGCCATCCTCACCGTATGACGCGCCATTCTCTGTGACTGCTTCTTGTTGTGTGTTTCGCCTCATGATTGTGGAAACGTCTACGCTATTGCGCAACACGTCAGCAACTGTTCGCAATCGTGCGGCAACACGCCTACGACACTCCTCGTCATCACATGTCATCGCTATATCCCGCATATGCGTCATGAAGCCCTCAAGGGCACTGAACTGCTCCCGCAATTGCGGTGCAGCGTCCACATCAGTTGCCGCCACACGTTCTCGGAACTGTTGGCGGAATTGTTCAATAATATTCTCTACGACACGTGCGTCACCAATATTATCAGCCACACCATTCAGCGCAGTGATACCGGTGTCAAGGACATCCAGTGTCAGCGCCCCAACTTCTTCCTCTGATGAGAGTGATTTGGTAAGCATAAGGCTTCGGAAAATCTCCATGCCACCACGCAGTGTCTGCAACGCTTCTTTGGGATCAGAACTGCCCATGCGCAGCAGAGCAATATCTCTATCAAGGAGGGCGCTCGCAAGTGCCGCGCCGCGTCCCGACTTCTCCCGCAACGAGTCCACAACACGCTGCAACGCATCACTGGCAACATCGCTCGTTACACCTTCTTGCTGAAGCAGTTGATCGATAACCGCCTTTACATCCTCAAAGGCGTACAACGCTTCGCGTGCCTCCTCCGGTGTCAACACGTGATCAAACTGCGCATGACGTTGCATGTCCTTTAGATGTTCCTGATGGTCCTGTGGAACACGCTTAGGATCAACATCGCTAATGTTTATG
>JALXES010000055.1 GCA_027069365.1 Candidatus Moraniibacteriota bacterium
CTCCACACGGAGTGTGACATCCTGTGTGGCTGTTACGAGTTCACCGTACTCCGCATGAATCTCCTTGCCATCCTTGTTCATGACATCAAAGTCAATGGTGAGGTTGGGGGAGTTGGAGGGAGGGAGATACTGGATGGAAGCAGCAGGTGCTGCGGTAGGAATGCTGCCGAAGGTACCTGTAGCGGCTGCATTGCTTACATTGCCACTTGCTATACTGCCACCAGAAGACTCTTTCTCAGAGGAAAAGTCATCCACAGCACCGAGGTCGCAGGAGTATGGAAGGAAGTCATTGAAGATCGTGTCTTCCTCTTTTCCTTCTCCATTCCATCGCACGCGGTCATAGGACGTGAAGAACTCCGGTCTGTAGAAGCGCACAAACGCTTTTCTCAGATTAAAGAAGTTATTCCCATCAACATCCTCCTGTGACAAGAACCACGCATCAAGCGCACCACGTGCAAACCACGAGTACTTCTTGTACAGCGAAGGTTGCTCATCACGCAGTTTGCGCAAATCACCGACCAACTGCACCTGTACGGTGAAATCTCCCTGATTAACTTCCGTGTGATCAGAGAACCGAATCGTGGTAATGTGCCAACGGTTAGGCTGAAGTGCTGCGGGATCCTTCACAGCAACGCCGTAAGTGGTACGCTTATTGCTATCTCCAAATCCACTGTCTTTGTAGACAACATTGGGGTTGAAGGAGTGCTCCACCGAGACGATGTGCTTGGGGTCAAAGACCTTCTTGTGGTCAATGACATCAAACTCAAAGCCCAGCGGCTTACGCGTACCATCGGTAAAGGTCTGACGGTAGAACGCGAGGTTCTTTTCGGAGAGATAGAAGCCGATGATGACTGTATTCTCCGCTTTGCAGACCTTCAGCGCGCCTTTGAAGGGAACGAAGGTGTTGCTGTAGGATGTCTTCGTTACATCAAAACCCCATATACCAGCGCTATCGCTTTCAATGGCATCGAGTACCATTCGCTCCGGTGTTTTGTAACCGAACGCCTGCAACGGCAGTAACAGTATGGATAGGACCATACCCACGATAATGTGAAGGTTCTTCACGATTTCCTCCTGTCACTTTGTGTGACGGTTAGTTGTGGCTATAGATTGTTAAAGAGCAAGGTGGAGGTATAGCCGTCCTCCTGAGAGAGTACCTGTTTTACGTACTTTCTCAGGAGGACATCTACGGTGTCTCTATGAAGCGGAAAGTGTTGAGGATTGCGCGAGGGATGGAGAGGTCGTAGTCGTCGGCGTAGTCATAGGTGTAGAGTTTTTTGCGCTTGTGAAGCTCATTGCTGTATCGTTCTTTTTCATAGCTGCTGACATTGGGTTTAAGATTTTCATCAAAATATCCAATGCCGAGTTTATAGGTTTTATTACTTGTTCGAATGATATATTTATGAGTAATATACGCATCAAAAGGAGACCCGGAACATGCATCAATGTGCACTCCCTTGATGCGAGAAAATTTCAGAGGAGGAATCACGCCGAGTCCACATAGGTGTTCATAGTAGTCGAGACTTGAGGGATCTAGATTAGAAGCGTTTTTGTTGTATACGCTAATTGTTGCCCTGCGAATATTAGAATGTTCATTCTTTACTCCTATATTTACAAATGCGCCCCCATCCTCCACCGATACCTCCCATGTCTGCGCGGGGTATTTGATGCAGTAGTGAAATTTCTTACTGCAGTATTCTTTCCAATCAGAGGTGTCAATGTCTGCATAGGCAGCATTCTTGGAGGCAAACGCGCGGGTCGGTGGCTTCATGAGGAGTTTTTCCTGTTCCTTCTGCATGTCATAGCGACCCAGCATAAAGCCGGCTGCTACCGCAACGACGACTGTCAGAAAAACGAGAGTAATTGTACGAAAGCGTGTCATGGGGCATTTAGGAATTATGAGAAGTATCAGACAAATTGTAGCATCTTGTGTTTCAGTTCGTCAACACTTGGAAGAACCCATCGGAAGCATAGGACACACATCACAAACATCCATTGGACAAATGTCATGGTGGCACTGATTATTTAGCATGTTTGTAATCCTGAAGCACTCGTTGATCGTCACACAAAAACCGACCGCGGGGGTCGGTTGTGTGTGATACGTTGTGCGTCTCTCACTAGAGGATTGTGGCGGCGCTGATGCGGTCGCCGGCTTTTGGCGTCATGAGGCGCACACCTTGCGTTGCACGACCGAGTACGGAAATGCTCCCCAGCGGGATGCGAATGATTTGCCCTGCGCGCGACGTCACAATGACATCACTAACCTCATCATCGGCGCGCACAACTTCCGCGTGCACAATCGCGCCGGTTTTCTCTGTCACGCTGGCAGCTTTGATGCCACTACCACCGCGATGCTGTGTCTTGAAGGCGGTCACATTGGTGCGCTTGCCGTAGCCATTCTCGGTGATGACCAGCAGCGCTGCCTCTTCAATATCCCTCTGGCTAATCGTATCAACACCTACAACGACATCGTCCTTCTTGAGCTTGATGCCACGCACGCCGGCTGCGGCACGTCCCATTGCACGCACATCACGCTCCCGGAACCGAATGGCCTGCCCCTGCGCCGTTGTGATGAGCACGTCATCATCACCGGTTGTCGGGCGCACCCAGCCGAGCGCATCACCGTCTGCCAATTTAATCGCAATCAAGCCGGTGCGGCGCACATTGGCAAAGTCCTCAATCGCCACGCGCTTTACGGTGCCGTTGCGTGTGACCATTACGAAGTACTTGTACTGGTCATCGGCGTTGAACGCAATCATCGCAGTAACCTTCTCCTCCTGGGAGAGCTCCAGGAAGTTCACCACCGCATTGCCCTTGGCGGTACGTGTAGATTCCGGAATTTCGTGCGCCTGCATCTGAAAGACCTTACCACTGGACGTGAAGAACAGCAAATTGTCGTGCGTCATCACGCTTGCCACTGTGGCAATTTGGTCGCCTTCTTTGGTGGTTGCGCCAATCACGCCTTTGCCGCCGCGGCGTTGTGCGCGGTACTGCGACGGACTGACACGCTTAATGTAGCCATCCACACTGATGGTAATGATGGCCTCTTCATTTGGGATGAGGTCCTGGAGCGAGAAGTTCTCAATACCACCCGGCACCACACGCGTCTTGCGCGCATCACCGTAGGCGTCACGGATTTCCACCAATTCATCCTTGATAATGCCCAGCAGCTTCTTGTGGCTTTTCAGGATGGACTCCAAGTACGCGATGAGCTTCTTCTTTTCTTTGAGCTCATCTTCAATCTTCTTGCGTTCCAAGCCGGCGAGCGTCTGCAACCGCATCTCCAAAATCGCTGTCGTCTGCCGGTCGGAGAAGCCAAATTTCTTCATCAAGTTCGCATGCGCCAACTCGCGTGTTTTGGACTGCTTGATGACCTTGATCACCTCATCAATGTGGTCCAACGCCTTTACCAATCCCTCCAAGATGTGTGCGCGATCCTTGGCTTTCTGCAAGTCATACTTCGTACGCCGCGTCACGACATCCTCGCGATGTGCGATGTAGTACGTCAAGATTTCCTTGAGCGTCAAAATGCGCGGCTCAATCCCGTCCACAAGCGCCAGCATGTTGACGTTGAAGTTCTTTTGGAGGTCCGTGGTCGCATACAGCTTGTTGAGCACCTTCTGCGGCTGCGCGTCTTTCTTTAGGTCAATCACGATGCGCACGCCGTCTTTGTCTGACTCGTCGCGCAGATTCTTGATGCCGACAATCTTCCCCTCTTTGACAAGATGCGCAATCTTCTCAATCAGCGTTGCTTTGTTGGTCTGGTACGTCACTTCCGAAACGATAATCTGAAAGGCGCCGGCACGCGTCTCCACAATCTCGGCTGCTGCACGTGTCACAATCTTGCCACGCCCTGTCGCGTACGCTTCACGAATATCGTTGACATTGTAAATCACGCCACCGGTTGGGAAGTCCGGCCCCTTGACAAACTGCATCAACTCATCCACATCCGCTTTTGGATGGTCAATGAGATGCAGGATTGCATCCACAACTTCATTAAGGTTATGTGGCGGGATGTTGGTCGCCATCCCCACAGCAATACCCACCGTGCCATTCAGCAGCAGCTGCGGCAGCTTTGCCGGCAACACAACCGGTTCCTTGTGTGCACCGTCAAAGTTCGGCTGGAAGTCCACCGTCTCCTTCTCAATATCCACGAGCATCTCCTCGGCAATTGGGCGCAACTTCGCCTCCGTGTAGCGATACGCCGCCGCACCATCGCCATCCATGGAGCCAAAGTTCCCCTGCCCCCACACCAGCGGGTAGCGCAAGCTCCACTCCTGCGCCATACGCACCATGGAGTCATACACGGCGCTGTCACCGTGCGGGTGGTACTTGCCCAGCACCTCACCGACCACTGTCGCACTCTTGCGGAACTTTGCCGTGTGCTTGAGACCCGTCGTCCACATGGAGTACAAAATCCTCCGGTGCACCGGCTTGAGACCGTCGCGCACATCCGGCAGTGCACGCGAGACAATCACACTCATCGCATAGTCCAGATAGGATTGCTTGAGTTCCTCCGTAATCATGCGTGGTGTCAAGCGTCCACTGTGCTGTTCTGCACTCATCTGCGTATTGTCTGCATTCATATACTCTCTTGCGTTACATTATGTTTACTGGACCTGAATATCTGATTCTTCCTGCGGTGTTTGCGCCTGCGTATCCGCCTGTATCGGCGCGACAGTTTCCTCAAGGCGCTGTGTCTGTGCTGCCGTGTCATTTATGACATCGCCGGACTCCCGGATGACATCGCGAATCTCTTGCAAATGCGTCCCGCCATCCGGCAATGTCGTAGCATTGTCAACATCATTGACGACCGCGCGGACATCAACGCGCACAGAAAAAATCCACAGCACAACAACAAATGTCATGATAATGGTCACAAAGATGTAGATATACACCATGCGCGCTTTCTCCGGCTTGTTTTGGATTTGCTTGATTTTTTCTTCAATCGACATGTTGTTGTGGTTATGCGTGTTATCGTACCCCGACCTATTTCTGCGGCGCCATCAGTACCACGTGCATCGCTGCGTCCGCACAATCCTGTGCCTTGAGCACGACCTTCGGCACTGTCTCCTTCGGACACGTGCCAATCTTGTCACAAAACTCATCCGTGGAAGCATATGGTGCGGTTGTTGCGTTGTGTAGCAGTGCACAGTTAACAGGAATAACAAAAGCCGGCTCTATTTTGCGCGTAATATCCACCGCCTGAGAACCACTCAACACACCATTGCCACCGGCAGCAACGATCAAAACGTGTGCGCCATTCATCTCCTCAAATTGCCGCGCACCCGGCAATGTATCTGTTGCCGTCACAACCGCCACTTTCATGCCCTCGGATTCAATAATAAAGGCAGTTGCCGGTGTTGTGTCAGCAGATACAGGAAGATCCACACCGACAATCTGTACGCCCTTGATAGCATACTCGCCCGGCATCGTTACTGCCACAGCATCAGCGCCGCGTGCCGCGTCAGAGTAGTACGCCGATGTCTCCGCTGCCGCAACGATAATATCTGCGCTGCCCAATTGCGGTGGCGTGAGGTCTTTCGTGCGCGTAAACGGATTGACCACAATCGTCACATCCGCAGCACCACGTCCGCCCGGTTTGGTCGTGAGCTTCACACACGACAGCCCATAGTATTGAATATGCATAATCCTCAAATTGCCGCTAAAATATCTCCACAGTTTTAAAGCGCGCCGGTAGCGGCGCCCCTTCTTACAACGTCAGTATAGCATAAATGCACACACCCTATCAAGCGCGCCGGCCGTACAGAGAGTTGAATTTTTTGGCTTAAACAGGTATACTTTGTGCATAACACTGCCCCGTTGAGGCGTAACAACACACCTATGACAATGTCACACGATACACTCTTTGCACAGCGCCACAGCGCCGCTCACTTGTTGGCGCTCGCAACACTGGAGCTATTCCCCGGTACGCAACTGGGCACCGGTCCGGTCACGGATAACGGGTTCTACTATGATATGAAGACGCCCACGCCATTGACCGACGCCGATTTGAAAAAAATTGAAAAACTGATGAAGAAGCGCGCGGCGCAGAACCTGGACTTCGTACGTGAGGAGCTCTCGCTGGAGGAGGCGCGTGCGCTGTTTCGCGATCTTGATCAACCCTACAAACTGGAACTCATTGACAAGATCGCCGCAACCGGTGCCACTACCGTGTCCGTCTACCGCACCGGCGAGCACTTCGTGGACCTCTGCGAGGGTCCGCATGTGGCAAACACCAAAGACATCCCGCGCGACGCGCTGAAGCTTATCCGCCTCGGCGGCGCGTACTGGCAAGCGGATGAAAACAACGACCAACTCACGCGCGTCACCGGCGTACTGTTCAGCACCAAAGAGGAGTTGGATGCTTACCAGCAGATGCTGCGCGAAGCCGCCAAGCGCGACCACCGCAAGCTGGGCAAGGAGTTGGACCTCTTCACGTTCTCGGAACTTGTGGGGCCGGGATTGCCACTGTGGACGCCAAAAGGCACGCTCGTGCGACAACTCATCGATGAGTACGTCTGGGAACTGCGCCGTGCGCGCGGCTACCAGCGTGTGACAATCCCGCACATCACCAAGAAAGAGCTCTACGAAACGTCCGGCCACTGGCAGAAGTTTGCCGATGAGCTGTTTCACGTGCGCGGACACGAGGACAAAGAATACGCCCTCAAGCCGATGAACTGCCCGCACCACACGCAGATTTTTGCCCGCACGCCGGTGTCCTACCGCGACATGCCCCAGCGCTATGCGGAGACCACCATGGTCTACCGTGACGAGCAGAGTGGCGAGCTGGGTGGCTTGACCCGCGTGTTGTCCATCACGCAGGACGACGCCCACGTGTTCTGCCGACCATCACAATTGCGCGAGGAGTTCTTTGCGGTGTGGGATATGATTGACACCTTCTACACGACATTTGGCTTTACGTTCAAAACCATCCGCCTCTCCTTCCACGATCCGGCGCAGATGGACAAGTATCTCGGCACACCGGAGCTCTGGCACACGGCGGAGGACACACTGCGCGCCATCGCACGCGAACGTGGCGTGGATGCCGAAGAAGCACCCGGCGAGGCAGCGCTCTATGGGCCAAAAGTGGACTTCATTGCCACCGATTCACTCGGGCGCACGCACCAAGTAGCGACCATCCAACTGGATATGAACATGCCGGAGCGCTTTGATTTGACGTGCATTGACGAAAACGGTGACAAAGAGCGTGTGGTTATGATTCACTGCGCCATCGCCGGCAGCCTGGAGCGCTTCATCGGCGTCCTTCTGGAGCACACCGCCGGCAAGCTGCCCCTGCGCTTCGCACCGGTACAGGTCGCCGTACTGCCGATTTCCGACAAATTTGCCACCTATGCCGCTGATGTCGTCACTACGCTGCGCGACGCCGGCTACCGCACGGAACTGCGCGGCGAATCCGAAACCCTCGGCAAGCGCATCCGCACCGCGCAAAAGGAGAAAATTCCGTATATGCTCGTTGTCGGTGAAAAAGAACAAGCGGAAGGGACTGTTGCCGTCCGCTCCCGCGATGAGGGTGACATGGGCGTCCTTGCCCTGTCGGAGTTTCTTGCGCAACTATAGGATGTCCACGCACACGGGCGCTCGCTCGCGTCCACGCTGAATGACAATCTGCGTCTCATCCTCCGGCACGCCGGAAATACTGTGTAGCGTACCGTACCACGCGATGTGCCATGGTTGCCGCTGCTCCAAAAAGAGCCAGATGCTACCCGGATGCTGCTCCATCCGGATAGCCACAGCTCTTTTGATATATGCGCGACTCTCGTGCATATCAATGTGATACATTGCCTGACCTCCTTCGCAAAATGAACACGTCTCCATCATGCCACACTATGTCTAAGAAAACAATCGCCATCATCGGCCCGACGGCGTCCGGCAAGAGTGATGCCGCAATTGCCATTGCGCGCGCGCACGGTGGCGCGGTGATTGGCGCAGACAGCCGGCAAGTCTACCGCCACATGAGCCTCGGCAGCGGCAAGGAGCCGGGGACAACCATTGACTTAGCACAGGAAGTCTCTCTCTATCATTCCCACACAGGCGGGAATTCAGGACCATCTACAAAATATCCTCTTGCCACGCTCCATGCCCTGTCGCAAACACAGTTACTCACACACCCCTACATCTCCGCGGGTGTCCCCCACTACATGATTGATGTTGCCAATCCGACAGAAGACTACAGCGCCGGACGCTTTGTGCGTGAGGCACGCGCTGTGATGGATGCGCTGCATGCGCACGCCATTCTCCCCATTGTCTGCGGCGGCACGCACTTTTGGGTGCAGGTACTTTTGGAAAACACACCCTTCGCCGCCGTGCCACCAGATGACACGCTGCGCCGTAAACTCGCCGCACTCTCGTGTGACGAACTTCTCTCACGCCTGGAAGCGTGTGACGCACGGCGTGCTGCGGACATCGTGTGCAAGAACGAACAGCGCAACCGCCACCGCCTCATCCGCGCCATTGAAATTTGCACCGCGCTTGGATACGTCCCATCCGCACAGAGCACACCACCGAATCCACACACAACACTCATTGTCGCCATCATCCCGCCGATGTCGCAGATTGAACACAATATTACCGCGCGCCTCCAGCCACGTTTGGATGCCGGCATGCTGGAGGAAGTGCGCACACTGCACGACACGCATCGTGTCAGTTACGAGCGCTTGGAACACTTCGGACTTGAGTACAAATGGTGCGCACTCTTGCTGCAGGAAAAATGCACACTTCAGGAAATGCGCAACGGCATCATTCGTGAGAGTCGCCAGTTTGCCAAGCGTCAAATCACGTGGATTCGCCGCTGGCAAAAGAACGGCGCACGTATCCACACCGTCACAACACCGCATGCGGCACATCATGTCGCAGACACCTTTCTGGCAGCGCACAAGGATGTATAGGAAAGTGTGGTGTATAGTAAGGATATGCTTCTATCACTCTTCAAAAAAATAGTGCTCGTCGGTGTCGTGCTCGTCACGATAAGTGCTGTATGGATTTTTGCGCACTACGACGCACGCGCCACTGCACCGGCGGATTGCATTGTGGTTTTCGGCGCCGCTGTCTGGCCGGGAAACCGCCCCAGTCACGCACTTGCGGACCGCATGCTCACAGCAATAGATCTCTACAAAAACAATTACAGCAACCACTGTCTCATCCTCTCCGGTGGACCAAGCACGCCACCGTTGCGCCATGAAGTAGATGTCATGCGAGATATTGCGCTGGCTAGTGGCATACCGGCTGACGCTCTTGTCACTGACGATGCCGGCGTGCGCACACGGGAAACGCTTGCGCACCTTGAGCCCCATCGCTCCTACATCCTCGTTTCCAATGACTTTCACCTTGGACGCATTCGCCTCCTGGCACACCGCTACGACCTCCACGCAACAGTACATGCAAGCACCTACCGCCACGGCCGTTACATCAAGGAGCCGTTCTTTGTGGCACGCGAGATTGTCGCCTTTTACTACTATCTCTTGCACCTTGATGCCCTGCGCCGGCAGCAGGACCAATAGCAAAAAGATAAAGGCTGTTGTCCTGGGACAACAGCCACGACCTATGCTTTGCCAAACTGTGCGCGCATGCTGGCGCGCACGAGTGCCACTGGCACGTCCACACGTGCCGGTGGTGCAACATGTGCGTTGCGCAGCATCATGCCGTACCACCTCTGCACCATGCCATTGCAGCGTGGTGCACACTGCCGCTTACCATCGTACACAAAGCACTGTGCCGGGTTGGGCAAAAGGTCCAGAAACATCTCCATATCACAGGGATGTCGCCCATCTGTTAATGGACACATTTTTGTCGCCATTACACACCTCCTCTCAATTTAATGAACAAAAAACCACTGACACGTCAGTGGTTGTGAGAAAAAAGGGAAACAGACCAACTCTTTGCATAGCGCGTCGTGTTGTTCTGTTCCTTTCTCATTACTCAGAAGTATAGCATACAACACCGCATTCTGCCTAGCCACGCATTTTGTCCTGCAACATCTGCGTGGCTTTCTGTGGGTTGGCCTTGCCCTTGGTTACCTTCATCACCTGCCCCATGAGATACTTAAGTGCATTGTCTTTGCCGGCCTTGTAGTCGGCAACGGACTGTGTGTTGGCGGCAAGGACATCATCCACCACCTGCGCAAGCGCCGCATCATCATCCATCTGGGCCAGGCCGTGCTCATCAATGATGTGGCTTGGGTCATCGTCATCGCCCGTGTACATGAGCGTGAGAACTTTCTGCGCCGCGCTGGAGTTGATCTTGCCATCTGCTACCAGACCAATGAGCTCCGCAAAATTCTCCGGCGTGATGCGTACGTCCGTGATGCTCTTCTGGTCACGCGCCATGTATGCCTGGAGCTCATTAACCAGGTAGTTTGCGGCAAGCGTTATCAAACGTGCATCATCGTCTGTCACAATCTCTCCCGACGCTTGCTTCTCGTGCAGTTCGCTGACCACCTGCTCAAAGTAATCCGCCAGCGGCTTCTCTCCCGTGATCACATCGAGGCTCTCCGCGCTCAGATTGTACTCTGCGGCAAAGCGCGCGCGCTTGGCTGCCGGCAGTTCCGGCAACGTGCGCCGCAGTTGCTCAATGTGCGCCTCATCAAACACCATTGGCGGGATATCCGGCTCCGGAAAGTAGCGGTAGTCATGTGCTGACTCTTTGGCGCGCTGGCTAAATGTCACACCCTTTGCATCATCCCAGCCGCGCGTCTCTTGAACAACTGCCTCGCCACTCTCCAGCACTTCCGTTTGACGCGTAATTTCATACGCCACCGCGCGCTCCACAACGCGAAAGGAGTTGA
Source organism: Candidatus Moraniibacteriota bacterium (assembly GCA_027069365.1). GTDB lineage: Bacteria > Patescibacteriota > Minisyncoccia > Moranbacterales > JALVQA01. The sequence continues at coordinate 10,805 of JALXES010000055.1, forward strand.
GATTTTTGATCTCCACCTTTGTGCCGGAAAGCCGATCTTCACCCTCCTTATGTAGTGAAATATTCACCTCACACCGCATCTGCCCGCGCTCCATGTCCGCATCGGAGATGTCCAGATAGCGGATAATTTGCTGGAGGCGTTGGCAGAACTGCCGCGCCTCGGCGCCGCTCTCAATGTCCGGCTCGGTGACCAACTCCATCAGCGGCACGCCGGCACGGTTGAGGTCCACGAGCGTGTAGTCAGCGCCTTTGGGGTGCCGCGACTTCCCCGTATCTTCCTCCATGTGAATGCGTGTAATGCCGATTGTACGCTCGCCGACGTTTAACGTCCCATTCTGGCACAGTGGCTGGTCATACTGTGAAATTTGGTACCCCTTTGGCAGATCGGGATAGAAGTAGTTCTTGCGGTCAAACTTTGTCTCGCGCAAGATCTCACACCCCAGTGCCAGCCCCGCACGCTGCACCGCATGAATAGCGGCAATATTCGGCACCGGCAATGTACCCGGCTGTGCTGTTGTGACCGGGTCAATGTGCTCATTGGGCACGTCCTCCAGACCCAAGCCGTTTGTTTCTGTACAGAACATCTTGGATGCTGTCTTGATCTCACAGTGCACCTCCATGCCGATTACCGGGATATACGTTGTCATACGCCTCGTAATTTGCTGTTTAATACTCTCATTCTACCACACCGCACGCCGCACGCAACAAAACAGCCCGCGTACGGCGAGCTGTTTTCTTCGGAAGCGATGTAGCAATCTATTTGTCCAGTCCAACAATCTCAATCTCAAAGATGAGTGCCTCATTTGGCTCAATACCGGCAAACTGCATGCCTTGCTCACCATAGGCTTGATCGGCCGGGATGACAATCGTCCACTTGTCACCCACGCGCATGTTGCGCAGCGCTGTCCCAACGCCCGGCACTACCATATCGGCACTGAACGTTACCGGCTCGTCAGAATCACCTTTGCGCGAATTATCAAATTCCTCACCATTGATGTGCATGCCGCGATAGTGCACTTTGGCCGCGCGCTCACCAACGCGTGCACCGGTACCCACATTCTCTGCCTTGTAGAGCGTACCACCCTCAAGTTTCTTCACACCGTCCTTCTTGGCAAACTCCTCTACAAAGGCATCGCTCTTTGCCTTGTTCTCCTTTGCCTTTGCCACAAGCTTGTCTTGCTCCATTTGGATGCGCGCCTCCAGCAAGCTGCGCACTTGATCTTCTGTCAGCAGCGGGCTTTTGGATTCTGTCACAACATCCGTCAGTCCGCGCACAAACATGTCCATGTCCATCTCATCCTTGCCCGGGGCCTGTGCGAGCATCTGCACAACCTGCTGCCCAATCAGCGACCCGGCAGCATAGCCCCACTGTTTGGCATCGCGCGCATTCACATCGTTGCCGGGAGCCGGCATTCCGGCAAGCATACTGCGTACAGCTCCCACACCCGAGACATTGTTCTGCGTTACATACTTGTAGCCAAAGACCGCTGCTGCGACAACAAGCGCAACTACGAGCCAGCGACGCGCATTCTTTGAGAGCGGACACGCATGACGCGCTGCCTTCTTGCGCACTGTCTCTGCAGCTTTCTTGGCGGTGTCAGTTGCCGTTCCCACCGCTTCTTGTGCGGCATCTGTCACCGTCTCTTTGATATCGGTTGCCGCCTCAACAGCTTCATCTTTTGCTGTGTCCAGCGCTTTCTTTGCTGCCGCGTCCGCGCGGCGCACGTGTTTCTTTTTTGTCATAGATTTACAACAGTTAACATATCTCTGCATCCCGCGCAACATCCTGCGGGACCCATCACACCAGTGTACCACATCACGCACCGATGCCAAAGTCCTCGTGTGGTGACATGTGCGTCATGCGCACAATGGTGTGTGGTGCATATGCGCGCAACGCACGGCGGTGCGTGCGGTAGTCCGGCATGATTTGAGCAACACGCGCCCAGAACGCTGCGCCGTGATGCAGTTCGCGCAAGTGACACAATTCATGCACAATGACATAATCCCGCACCGACGGTGGCAAGAATGCCAAACCGTAGTGCAAATTGATGTTCTTGCGCGACGAGCAACTCCCCCACCGCGTCAGCGTGTTGCGGATAGCGATGCGGTTGTAGGTAAAGCCGTGCTGCGCACTTAGCGCCTCTACACGTGCCACAAGCACCGCACGTGCTGACGCGCGATGCGCGCGGTAGTGCGCGTCGGATGCTGCGCTTGGCCGGCGGCGTGGGCGCGTGCGCCGACGGCGGTGTGTGCGCCATGGTGTGATCATAGCCCTTCACTGTCCGCCAGACACAGCCGCACGAGGCGCAGCTGATCGTATGTGTACTTCCCGCCAAGGCGCCGGTGCACCGGGGCAAGCGTACGCGCTGCGTACGCGCGGAACGCCTCAGCAATCTCCCGCACAGCTTCCGCGTCAAGCGCCTCTGCCAGATACGCCACGTCCGGTGCGTCGCCAGTACGCTGCAGCTTCTCAATGTGGCTGATGATTGTCTCCACAGTCAGACCGCGCTGTGACGCAATGGCCTCCAGCGGCATCTTGTTTGTCAACATCTCCCGCGTGACTTCCAGTGTCGGCTTCTTCTTGGGCGTTTGTGCGCGCGCCACAAACGCCGCCGCCTCTTTTTGCGCACTACCATCCTCAATCGCTTCCACAATCCAGCTTTCGGTCTCTTCACCACGCGCACGCAGTGCGCTGTCCAATTCCCGCACGCGCTCCTCAATCATGAGCGCCGTGTCGTTGAAGCCCAGTAGCGAGAGTGTCCTGAGTGAGCGCACGCGGGAGAGCGCCACATAGCCCATCCCGGAAACAAACGAGCGCGACAAGTCCATCACTGCGGCATCCAGCGTCATGCCCTGGCTCTTGTGCACGGTGATCGCCCACGCCAGACGCAGCGGGATTTGCCGAATGCTCGCCAGCGGCACCCCCTCTTCATCAATTTCCCACGTCGCCGGCTCTACCGTTACCCGCGCACCATCGCTTGTCTCGACAACCGGAAAGCCTTGTTCACTGAAGTCCACCACTGTCCCCAACGTGCCGTTAGCGTACCCCGCATCAAAGTTGTTCTTGACAAACATCACCGCTGCGCCAATGCGCACAATGAGTTCCTGTGGCGCCAGACACGCGCGCGTCAACGCCTCCGCGAGGCGCTCCTTGCCGTCGTGCGTCATGAGATACCGCCGCCCGGGCGTGGTGAGTCCTGCAAGGTGCGCAAGATTGAGTTGGTCCACGTCAACATTGTGCGTATACAACCGCGTCGGCACAACGTCAGCGGCAATCGGCGCGTCAATGCGCTGTTGCAGCGCATGCCGCATCTGCTCGTCCACATCTCCGGTGCGCAATGCATTGAGGATTGCTGTAAGCGCATCATCCTCATGCCGGTGCTGCGTGGAGAGGTAGCACACCTGCACATCCGCATCACGCCACGCACCACTCTCCGCCGCAAAGAACGGATCATCATAGGAGACGTCTTCTCCCGGCGCCGGCACTCTCCCGCGCACCGGCGGCAACTGAAAGAAGTCTCCGCAGAACACCACCTGTAGCCCACCAAACGGTCGCGCATCATCGCGCACCGCCTTGCACACCGCGTCCACCATGTCAATCACGTGTGCCGCAAGCATGGATACCTCGTCAATAATCAGCACGCTGGCAGCGCGCAGTCGCTTGCGCAACTGTGGGCGCGCCGCCATTTGTGCGAGATCCTTCTCCATCAGGCGGTCTTTGATGCCAATCCCGCTCCACGCATGGATGGTCATGCCGCCGATGTGCGTCGCCGCGATACCTGTGGACGCCGTGACGCCCACGCCAATCCCTTGCGCGCGCAAAAACGCAATGTACCGGTTCAGCACATACGTCTTGCCGGCGCCCGCCGACCCGGTGAGAAACACATTGCGCCCTGTTTTCAAAACCTCCAGTGCGTGTTCTTGGAGCATGGTACATTTGCTACTATTTACCAGTGTGCCCCCATTGTACCATTGACACGCTGTGCGCCAAAGGATATACTACACACATGCAGATACTCACACACAACAACTCTTTCTGGTTTTATGTTACCGACCTGTGGGAGGCCGCGTTTTGTGTGTAGATAAACATCACTTTTTCTCCAGACAAAAACCGACCTTCCTCGCGAAGGTCGGTTTTATTGTCTGCACGTTAACATACTAGAGGAGGATATCATGTGCAACATTGACGTCACCCCGCGTGCCATGTACTACGACGGTGCGCTGGCGAAGTGCCCAAAGTGCAACGCCACTCTGCAATACTTCACCACCGTGCCGGCGCACGGCAGCACAACCACTGACGCACCCTGCCTTGTGCGCCACTATAGCGCACCGTGCAGCTGCTCGCTGACAGGCTACTGGCTCCCGGCACCAGAGCAACTTGGTACGCACTCATGACTCCCTACGCCGTGAGCGTTCTTATACGCATGCGGCTTTTTTTATGATATTTGCCAATATCATAGGTTTTGTGTATACTTAAAACAATTAGTAAATAGTATAAAAGTTTTAAGTATGATTAAAAGATATATAAAACGTGGAAAGTATTTACAGAAAGTAGCACCATTTATTGATAAAGATATCATCAAGGTCTTTGTTGGGCAGCGACGTGTGGGAAAGTCTTATCTGCTTTTTCAGATTATGGATGTCATTCGCAAAGAAAATCCCCACGCCCATATTATCTACATCAATAAAGAAAAGTTTGAATTTGATGATATTGTAGATTACAAGACATTGCTGCTTTATGTAAAAGAAAAAAGTTCCCGGAAGCACAAAAATTATTTGTTTATTGATGAAATTCAGGATATTGCGCAATTTGAAAAAGCATTGCGGAGTTTAAAAGCGGATGGGAACTATGACATTTACTGCACGGGAAGCAATGCAAATCTCCTTTCCGGAGAGCTGGCAACGTACTTATCGGGGCGCTATATAGAGATCCCCGTGTATTCTTTGGATTATCAAGAGTTTCTTATGTTCCATAAACTGCAAAACACTGAAGACTCTTTTGACAAGTACATTCGCTTTGGTGGAATGCCGTATCTCATGCACTTAGAGCTAAAGGAAGAAATTGTGTTTGATTATCTCCACAGTGTGTATAACACAATTTTGCTGAAAGATGTCGTCAGTCGTTACAAGATTCGCAATGTTTCTTTCTTGAAAAATCTTGTTCGTTATGTGGCAGACAATATTGGTGCAGTGGTCTCTGCCAAAAAAATTAGTGATTTTCTCATCTCCCAAAGAATAAAAATTTCACCAAACATTGTTTTGGATTACTTATCATATTTGCACAATACGTTTTTTATCTATAAAGTCCCGCGCATTGATGTTAAGGGACGGAAAATTTTTGAAGTTGGCGAGAAATATTATTTTGAAGATGTGGGTCTGCGTAATGCTATTGTAGGATATGCGCATAGTGATATCAACAAAGTCTTGGAGAACGTGGTGTTCGTGCATCTGATGAGCAATGGGTATCATGTTTTTGTGGGGCAACTCAAAGAAAAAGAGATTGATTTTGTCGCAGAAAAGAACAATGAGCGCATATATGTTCAAGTGGCATACAAAATTCATGAAGACAATTATGAGAGAGAGTTTGGCAATCTGCTAAAAATCGCAGATTCTTACAAAAAAATTGTTGTTTCCGCGGATTCTTACATAGGACACAGAACCCACCAAGGAATTAAGCATGTGCATATTACAGACTTTTTGTTAGAAGACGTTACCGTGTAATTCGTTCATTCGCTTCATGGGAGGAGGAGTGGGCCTGTCCGGCATGTGCCGGAAATGCCCTGCGAAGGTGCAAACTGTGCTGCATCTTACTTTAGTTTGCGGAGAGGACAGGATTCGAACCTGCGGTACGCTTGCGCGTACACTACCTTTCCAAGGTAGCGCATTCAACCACTCTGCCACCTCTCCATGGTGTATGCTATTGTGCCACAATGATATTTTTGCGCCCGACAATGTGCTGCGTGCGGGCAAGCAGCTGCTGTGCGTCGTACGCGAGCGCCTTTTTATCATAGTACGCTTCCACGCCCCAGACAAGAGCCAATTGCTGGCACACACGCCGCGATGACGCAAGGGCAACAATGCGCTGCATCGGACGAAAGTGTGATAGTGCGCGCGGCAGCTGTCCGTCAACCGTTGTGCAGACAATTACCTGTGCACCAACGCTGCGTGCGTGGCGGCACGTACTGCGTGCGAGCGCCACGGCATCTGTGGTGATGTCTGTTGGCAGAAGCTCATGCACATCATCGTATGGTGAGCGTTCTGTCTGCGCAATGATGGCATGCATTGTGGCGACCGCTTCTACCGGGTAGTTGCCATTGGCACTCTCACCGCTGAGCATGGTTGCGTCCGTGTGGTCAATCACGGCGTTGGTCACGTCGGCAATCTCCGCGCGCGTTGGCCGCGGTGATTTCTCCATGCTCGCGAGCATTTGGGTGGCGACAATCACCGGCGTCATGTGGCGCAGCGCCGTGGTGATGATATCCTTTTGCAGAAGTGTGACTTGCTCCTGCCCCGTCTCCGTGGCCAAGTCACCGCGCGCCACCATCACCGCATCCGTTGCTTGCACAATTTGTGCGAGGTGTGCAATTGCCTCCGGGCGCTCAATCTTGACCACGATGCGTGGGCGCTCCGTCGGCTCTGTGATAGCGTCAGCGATGCGTGCGCGCAAGTCCTCCACATCCGCTGCCGTCCGCACAAATGACAGCGCGATGAAGTCAACATCTTGCGTCAGAATAAACGCCAAGTCCTCCTCGTCCTTGGGCGTCAGTGCCGGCAGTGGCACGTCTGTGTCCGGTAGGTTCACGCCCTTGTGGTTTGCCACTTCACCACCGGCCATTACTTCCGCCAGCACAATGCCATCACCACGCACATCCACGACTCTCAATTGCTTCAAACCGTCTTCGATAAACACGTGGTGTCCCTCGGCAAGTGCCGCAACGACGTCCGGCTGGTCCAGCCCAATCGCCGGTACTTCCGTCTGCGTCAAGCGTGCGTGGACGTCATCGTCCGGCCCAACGCCCAGAAGCGCCACAATCATCCCATCCATGAGTTGCACAGGTTTTTCTACTACCGTGCGCACCCGCGGTCCCTGCAAATCTGCCAATACCGCGATGTTTGCCTCTTTGTCGCGCGCGACACTGCGTATCATCGCCATCGCCGCGCCGTTACTTGCGTGTGTGCCGTGCGAGAAGTTAATCCGCGCCACATCCAGCCCGGCATCCACCATCGCACCAAAAACATCGGCCGTATCCGACGCCGGCCCGATTGTGGCAACAATTTTTGTGCGTTGGGTGTCCATAAAATGTATGCGTTCTTTTGGGTAGTATACCACAAGCATCCATCAACCGAGGTTTTGCTGCCAAAAAAATATGCTCTGAAGCGTACCACATTTTACGCTTTAATTTCTGCACTTCAGGGTATGTATTTTGTGAGTGCGGAGATTGCGTGCACTAAGCGTAATCCATAGCTACAGCACCTCCGCCAGATCCGCAAGCACCTCTTCCGGCACACCTTCACCCGGCTTGGTCACGCCGGGGTAGCGCCACACGCTGATGAGTCGCAACTGTGTTGTCGCTCCCAGTGATGCCAGCAGCTCGGGGTCGGCGTTCGTGATATCCAGATTTTTCTTGTGGTGCCGCACTTGATACAGCAGCCAGTACTCCTGCGTCCACGTTTTTTGCTTTGTAGCGCGGTCGTAGCGCGTGGACACCGGCTGCATCACCGCGATGGTCTCGTCCGCAATACCCGTCTCCGTGCGCAGCGGCGCGCGCAAGATACGCTTCACGCGCGACTCGCTGATACCGTATTGCCGCATCTTCATCTGAATGTGCTTGGTCCAGTAGTACTTTGCCGTGTTTTTGGGCGCGTTGAACTGCATATGTCACGTAGAGCGAAGAGGCGAAGCACTAGGCGCCGTGCGTGGACGCCCCACCAAAGTCCATCTCGCGCAAGCGGCGAATGCGCTCCTCTACCGGCGGGTGCGTTGCAAACACGTTGCGCAATGCCGTGCCACGGAACGGGTTGGTGATGAAGAGGTGC